>NZ_JBPPSW010000007.1:0-256869 GCF_051337705.1 Arthrobacter sp. IK3
CCGAGCGCATGAAGGAGTTCGTCTCCGGCCTGGGCCTCCCGCCGTCGTTTGTCTGTGGGGTCCTACTTCTGCAGGTGGTCCACCAGGTCCTCGGCGATGCCGATGTACTTAGCGGGGGTGAGGGCGAGCAGGCGTGCTTCGGCTTCGGCCGGCAGGCCCAGGCCGGAGACGAACTCCTTCATGCGCTCGGCGTCCACGCGGTGTCCGCGGGTGAGCTCCTTGAGCCGCTCGTACGGGTTTTCCATGCCCGGAGCACCCGCGATGGCCTCGGCGCGCATGACCATCTGGATCGCTTCGCCAAGGACTTCCCAGTTGGTGTCCAGGTCCGCGGCCAGCACGTCTTCGGCAACGTTCAGGCGCTCCAGGCCCTTGGCAACGTTGGAGATAGCCAGCAGCGAGTGCCCGAATGCGACGCCGATGTTCCGCTGAGAGGAGGAGTCCGTGAGGTCGCGCTGCCAGCGGGAAGTAACCAGCGTGGAGGCCAGGGTGTCCAGCAGGCCGTTGGAGATTTCAAGGTTCGCTTCGGCGTTCTCGAAGCGGATCGGGTTCACCTTGTGCGGCATGGTGGAGGAGCCGGTGGCGCCGGCAACGGGGACCTGGGCGAAGTAGCCGATGGAGATGTAGCTCCAGACATCCGTGCAGAAGTTGTGCAGGATCCGGTTGAAGCGGGCCATGTCCGCGTAGAGCTCCGCCTGCCAGTCATGCGACTCGATCTGGGTGGTGAGCGGGTTCCAGGTCAGGCCGAGACCCTCGACGAAGGACTTTGCCACCTGCTGCCAGTCGGCGTTCGGGACGGAGGCGTAGTGCGCGGCGTAGGTGCCGGTGGCGCCGTTGATCTTGCCCAGGAACTCGGTGCCGGCAACGCGGTTCAGCTGGCGGGTCAGGCGGTGCACCGTGACGGCCAGTTCCTTGCCCAGGGTGGTGGGAGTGGCGGGCTGGCCGTGCGTGCGGGAGAGCATCGGAACGGCACGGGTTGCCTCTGCCATGGCGGCGATCTGGGCCACCATCTTCCGGGCCGCCGGCAGCCAGACGTTCTCCACGGCACCCTTGACACCCAGGGCGTAGGAGAGGTTGTTGATGTCTTCCGAGGTGCAGCCGAAGTGCACCAGCGCGGTGAGGTTCTCGATGCCTATCGCGGCCAGCCGGCGGCCAATGTAGTACTCAACGGCCTTCACGTCGTGGACGGTGACCTGCTCGATCTCCGCCAGCTCGTTGACGGAGTTGCCGTCGAATCCGGAGACGATTTCGCGCAGCTGTGCCTGCTGCTCGGCGGACAGCGGCGAGGTGCCCGGGAGCACGGCGTTGGAGGTGAGGTGGATCAGCCACTCGACCTCAACGTGCGTACGGTCGCGGTTCAGCGCAGCTTCGGAGAGGTAGTCAACCAGCGGTGCGGTGGCGGAGCGGTACCGGCCGTCCAGGGGACCCAGTGCGATTGCGGGGGTCACGGCGGCAAGGGACACGCGGGGAGCGGAAGAAGAATCGGCCATGGGGCCAATTCTTCCATGGTCCCGCGCCGGAGCCGATTCCGTGACAGGGCGCTCCAGCTGCCCTCCACAATGATCCGAACGAGTGCCGGTTTCCCCGGCAGGGGAGCGGACGACGGCGGCAGGCCCGCGGCTGCCTAGAGTTGGCTTCCCGGCGGAACAGGACCGCCGGTCCGCCCCGGAACCAATTCGGCGGCGGCATGAACGGCCGGCAGGACAGGCAGGAAACACGTGACAGGCGGGGACGCAGCGGCCCAGGCGCTCAGGGCAGGGGAAACGGCGGAGCTGCTTGAGCAGCATGCGGCGGAGCTGCGCCGCCTGCAGCGTGAATTGGGGAACGGGGATGAGGAGCAGTGGAGGTCTGCGGCCGGCGCGGCCTTCCGGGACCGGGTTTACCGGCTGGCCCTTGAATTAGGGGTCTGCCTGGAGGCCCTGGAGCGGGCAGCATCTGCCCGGCGTGCTGTTTCCGCTGCTGAACAGTTCGAAGAACAGGGGTGGCTGGAATGAGCGGCACGTGTCCGCTGCCGCCGGCGTACCAGGTCCGGGGCGGGCAGAACAGCATCCTCGTGGAGTTCGACGCGCTGGAGATCCGCGCCGGGCGCCTTGAGGCCATCGCCGGAACCTTGCGTGACATTGGCGCCGGCCTGCAGCGGGTCTGGGGGGAGGAGGCTGCCTGGAACCGGATGCAGCCTGCCTCCGCAGCCGAAACAGCCAGGGTGGAACTTGACCGTGCTGTCTTCCTGCTGCGCGCGTGCATTCAGGCAGCCGAGGAAGCGGCCTCCGGGCTGCGGACTGCGGCAGCCAACTACCGGGATGCGGAGGGGCGTGCCGAACGCCTTGGCGGGCTGCCCGGACTGCTGCCCGCGGGACTCGCGTTCCTGGATGCCGGCCCCGGCGGATTTCCGAAGCTGCGCTGGGTGGAGTCCCTGCCGCTGCGGCTCGTGGACACTCCGGCACTCCTGGCGCTGGCAGGGATGCTGGGCGGGCGGAGCGCCCTGCGGGAAATCGAGGTGGAGCGGGTCCGGGCGGCGGACGGCACGGCCGAAACGGTCCAGGTTTCCGGAACCGCAGCCGGACTGCTGGAGCGGAGCGCCGTGCTGCTGCGGGAGGATGACCCCGGTGTGGTGGAGGTGCTGCGCCTGGAAACAACGGACGGAAGCGCAGGCCCGGGGCAGGTTTTCGTGGTGACAATCCCGGGAACGCAGCCGGGTTCAGGGGCCGCGGGGGACAACCCGTTCGACAACTACGGCAACGCCGAGGGCCGGGCAGCAGAAAGCCGGTTTGTCGCTGCGGCCGTGGCAGAGGCACTGCGGCAGGCCAAAGCGGAAGCGGGAGACTCCGTGATCCTCGTCGGCTACAGCCAGGGCGGCATCCATGCTGCCAACACGGCCGGCTACCTGCGGGAAACGGAGGGGCTGGATGTCCGTTACGTCCTGACCGCAGGTGCCCCGGCCGGTGATGCCGCGATCCCGCCGAAGGTCCAGGCCCTGCACCTTGAACATGCGCAGGACTGGGTGCCGGGAGCGGACGGCACGTCCAACCCCGACGCCCTTAACCGCGTGACCCTGACCCTCACCGGCGACGCCCCGGTGGCTGGAGACAGCGGACTGGGCCCGGCCCACAAACTGCCCGTCTATCTGGAGGGAGCCGAGGTTGCGGACGGCAGCGCAGACCCGTCGCTCCGCGCATCCCTGGCGGGCGCTGGCGCTGTGGTGGGTGCGGGAAGCACCGCGTCCCGGGAGCTCTACCGCTTCCGGCGCAGGGAACGCCGGCCGGCCCTGCAGGTAGTGCCGAAAGCGCCGGAGCCCAGTCCCGCGGCGCCCCGCAGGGTGCCTCCCGGCAGGGATTAGCGGCGGGTGCCCGCCAGTGAACCGGCCACCAGCGAGACCAGGGAGATGATGATCGAGGCGAAGATTGCCGTCCAGAAGAATGAATCAATCTCGAAATGCACCGGAGTGAAGCTGGTGAGCCACGCAGTGAGCATCAGCATGGCCGCATTGATGATCACCGTGAACAGGCCAAGGGTCAGGATGGTCAGCGGAAGGGCGAGCAGCCGGACGATGGGACGCACCAGAGCGTTCACGACTCCGAACACCAGGCCGATGAAGAGGTATGCCAGCACAATGTCGAAGGTGGTGTTGCCGGTAGCCGGCGCACCGGCTTCCCCTACGACGATCCCGGGCAGTGCCCACGCGGCAACCCATAGGGCGAGGGCGTTAATGAGGACTCTCAGCACTAGGCGCATGCCCTAATGCTGGCACAGCCGCCGGCGCGGCCAAAGCCCTGCAGCGATTCGGCCCGGAGAGCACCTGTGCGTTCCGTCACATGAGCACCCGTGAATCCGGACTAGTCTTAAGCCATGACCACTACCGAGAATGACACCAGTGCTGTGGCAGGAGAGGCGCACACGATCAGCCCGCGCCCGGTCGTTGACCGCCTGCCGCGCTACGCTGCCGGAAAGCCGCCCGTGGCAATTGAAGGGCTGCAGAGCTACAAGCTCTCCTCGAACGAGAACCCCTTTCCGCCGCTGCCTTCAGTCCTGGAAGCTATTGCCGCCCACCCGAACGTAAACCGCTACCCCGATCCGCTGGCAACGGCGCTGCGGACGGAACTGGCCTCTTTCCTGGATGTGCCCGCCGAAGACATCGTCACCGGCGGCGGAAGCCTTGGCGCACTGAACCAGCTCCTGGCCACTTTCGCCGGGCAGCGGGAAGACGGCACCCAGGACGAGGTGATCTACCCGTGGCGCTCCTTCGAGGCCTACCCCATTTCAGTCGGCCTTTCCGGGGCCCGCAGCGTGCAGGTTCCGCTGCTTGCCGATGGGCGCCATGACCTTGAGGCGATGGCTGCCGCTGTCACCGAGCGCACCAGGATGGTCCTGCTGTGCACCCCCAACAACCCCACCGGCCCGGTGCTCAGTACCGAAGAAGTAGAGGGATTCCTCGCGAAGGTCCCCTCGGACGTGATCGTCGTGATCGACGAAGCGTATGAGGACTTCGTGCGTGATCCGGACGCCGTCAACGGTGTGGAGATCTACCGCCGGCACCAGAATGCCGTTGTGCTGCGTACCTTCTCCAAGGGCGCGGGGCTGGCCGGCCTGCGCGTGGGCTATTCGATTTCCCATCCGCACCTGACGCAGTACCTCCGCGTTACCGCCGTGCCGTTCGCCGTTTCGCAGATCGCCGAGCAGGCCGCGATTGCCTCCCTGCAGCACCACGACGAAGTTGTGGAAAGAATACAAGCGCTGGTAGCCGAAAGGACCCGCGTGGTTGAAGGGCTGAAGGCACTGGGCTGGGCCATCCCGCAGGCTGAAGGCAACTTCGTCTGGCTGGACCTGGGGGAGAATACCCCCGAGTTTGCAGTGCTGGCGGAGCAGCAGGCGCTGGCGGTACGTGCCTTCGGGACCGAAGGCATGCGGGTGACCATTGGTGAGGAGGAAGCCAACAGCCGATTCCTCGCTTTATGTGCAACCTATACAAAAGGCCCCCGCGTTTCCTAGCGTGTCCTGAGTGCTTTTGGGGTCCCGGCCCTCGCTAGGCTGTGGGAAGTAACTTCCACATATATGCCACAAAGGGTACATATTCCCTGAGCGGCATATTTCTAGCGGGGGCCGGACCCGAAAGTCCGCCCCGGCGAGGAGAGGTATGGCCCTGGAGCACTTGCCCGCCACCGAATTCGATTCGACGGCGCTGAATGAGACGTTGGTGCCTGCCCCCGGCAGCTCACCGGACGGCATGGTCCAGCTGCTGACCCCCGAGGGGGAGCGCGTCGGACACGAGCTGTACGGCCGGTACGCGGACGACGTCGACGGCGAGGCACTGCGCTCCTTCTACCGGGACATGTTCCTCATCCGCCGGTTCGACACCGAGGCCACTGCACTGCAGCGCCAGGGTGAACTGGTGATGTGGGTGCCCCTCACCGGACAGGAAGGCGCACAGATCGGCTCCGGCCGGGCGCTTGCCCCGCAGGACTACGTCTTCCCGACCTACCGCGAGCACGGAGTCGCGCTGACCCGCGGCCTGCAGCTTTCCCACCTCCTGCGGCGTTTCCGTGGAATTTCCCACGGAGGCTGGGACCCGCGCGAATCGAACTTCCATCTCTACACCCTGGTCCTGGCCGCCCAGGTGCCCCACGCAGTGGGCTACGCCATGGGCATGGCCCGGGACAACGCAGCCGACGCGTCCTCACCGGCCGGCGCCACGGTCGCCTACTTCGGCGACGGTGCAAGCTCCGAAGGCGACGTCCACGAGTCAATGGTCTTCGCGGCCTCCTATGACGCCCCCGTGGTCTTCTTCTGCCAGAACAACCACTGGGCCATCTCCGTCCCCACTGAAGTCCAGTCCCGGATTCCGCTGGCCAACCGTGCCCAGGGCTACGGATTCCCCGGCATCCGGGTGGACGGCAATGACGTGCTGGCTGTCCACGCCGTGACCCGGTGGGCACTTGAGCACGCCCGCAGCGGCAACGGCCCGGTGCTCATCGAAGCCTTCACGTACCGGATGAGTGCGCACACCACCGCGGATGACCCCACCAAATACCGCCTCTCCGCAGACGAAGAGGCGTGGATCGGCCGGGACCCGCTCACCCGCCTCGAGAAGCACCTGCGTGCCTCCGGTGCCGGCGACGACGCCTTCTTCGCAGCCCTTGCGGCAGAGGCGGACGACATGGCAGCCCAGCTGCGCTCGGACGTGCAGGCCATGGAACCGCCGTCGTTCGCTGACTCATTCACGGACGTGTACGCCGAACCGCACCCCCTGATTGCCGAGGAACTGGCGTTCCACAAGGCGTACGAGGACGGATTCGCCGACGCAGGGTCCGGCAACGACACCGAGGAAGAGGTCGGCGCATGAGCACCATGACCATGGCGAAGGCCATCAATGCCGGGCTCCGCGCCGGCCTGGCCGCCAATCCCAAGACCCTGCTGATGGGCGAGGACATTGGGGCGCTTGGCGGCGTCTACCGCATCACTGAAGGCCTGCAGGCCGAATTCGGAACCGACCGTGTCATGGACACGCCGTTGGCCGAGTCCGGCATCATCGGCACCGCGATCGGCCTGGCACTGCGCGGCTACCGGCCGGTCTGCGAGATCCAGTTCGACGGTTTTGTCTTCCCGGGGTTCAACCAGATCACCACGCAGCTTGCCAAGATGCACTCCCGCAGCGAAGGCGCGCTCAGCGCGCCGGTTGTCATCCGGATCCCGTACGGCGGCGGCATCGGTTCGATCGAGCACCACTCGGAGTCTCCGGAAGCGCTGTTCGCCCACACCGCGGGCCTGCGCATCCTGGCACCGTCCAACCCGCAGGACGGCTACTGGATGATCCAGCAGGCCATGCAGGGCAAGGACCCGGTGATCGTGTTCGAGCCCAAGCGCCGTTACTGGCTGAAGGGCGAAGTGGACACCACTGCGCCGTCCGGAGATCCCTACAAGGCGCAGATCCTGCGCGCCGGAACCGACGCCACGATCGTCGCCTACGGCCCTCTGGTTCCGGTGGCGCTGGCGGCGGCCGAGGCCGCAGCGGAGGACGGACGCAGCATCGAGGTTATCGACCTGCGCTCCATTTCCCCGATCGACTTCGACACGGTCACTGAGTCGGTGCAGCGCACCGGCCGCCTGATCGTCACGCACGAAGCGCCCACCTTCGGCGGCATCGGCGGAGAAATCGCGTCGCGGGTGGCCGAGCGTGCCTTCCTGCACCTGGAAGCGCCTGTCCTGCGGGTGGGTGGATTCCACATGCCCTATCCCGTTGCCGCCGTAGAGGAGCACTACCTGCCGGACATTGACCGGCTCATGGATGCCCTGGACACCGTCTTCTCCTACTGACAGAGCACCTGCCCCACGCCTTCCGCCGCCGGTCCGCCGGCCAACGCCAGATCGAGATGCCATGACTGAAAAAACATTCAAACTGCCCGACGTCGGGGAAGGCCTCACCGAGGCAGAGATCGTCCAGTGGCGGGTCAAGGAAGGTGACACGGTTGCCGTCAATGACGTGATCGTGGAGATCGAGACCGCCAAGTCACTGGTGGAACTGCCCTCGCCGTTCGCCGGGACGGTCAGCGGGATCCTCGTCGAAGAAGGCACCACGGTGGAGGTTGGCACGCCCATCTTCCAGGTCTCACCAGCCGGGGCGGGCGGGAAGACCCCGGCCAAGGCATCCGGCAAGGTGAAGGAAGCCGCGGCCCCTGAACCGGCAGCCGCCGACGGCCCGCCGTCGTCGTCGCTCACCGGAACCGGACCCAAGGCCGACGCCGTTCGCCGCCGTCCGCGGCGCAGCCGGGCCGCCGCCGTACCGGCGGCCCCCGAAGCGCCGGCTGAGGCCCCCCGGCGGGCCGACGCGCCCCGTGCCGCTGCCAGCCGGCCGGATCCCCGCGGAGCTGCCGTAGCGGCTGCAGGCGCGGCCGGTGCCGCGGTACAGGACCGCTTCAACCAGCTCATCCAGCGCGTGCTGGCCAAACCCCCGGTCCGTAAGGCGGCCAAGGACCTTGGCATCAACCTTGCCGACGTCCCTGCCACCGGCGCCGGCGGCGAGGTCACCAAGCAGGACCTGATCAGCTACCAGGCCCAGCGCGAGTCGGAAGTCGACTCGGCGGACACCTTCTGGTCCTCCTCCAGCAAGCCGCAGGACAGCCGCATAGAGCGTGTCCCCGTCAAGGGAGTCCGCAAGGCCACCGCGAAGGCCATGGTGGACAGCGCCTTCAGCGCACCGCACGTGAGCATCTTCGTGGACGTTGATGCCTCGCGCACCATGGAATTCGTCAAGCGGCTGAAGGCCTCCCGGGACTTCGAAGGCATCAAGGTCTCGCCCCTGCTGATCCTGGCCAAGGCGGTTATCTGGGCGGCCGCACGGAATCCCTCCGTAAACGCCACCTGGGCCGGCGACGAGATTCACGTCAAGCACTTCATGAACCTCGGTATCGCAGCCGCCACGCCGCGCGGCCTGATGGTGCCCAATATCAAGGATGCCCAGGACCTCTCGCTGAAGGAACTTGCCGTAGCCCTGAACGAGCTGGCCACCACGGCCCGCGCCGGCAAGACCCCACCGGCGGACATGCGCGGCGGCACTCTCACCATCACCAACATCGGTGCCCTCGGCATCGACACGGGCACCCCGATCATCAATCCGGGCGAGGTGGCAATCGTCGCTTTCGGCACCATCAAGCAGAAGCCGTGGGTGCTCGACGGCGAAGTCATCCCGCGCTGGATCACCACCCTGGGCGGGTCCTTCGACCACCGCGTGGTGGACGGCGACCTTTCAGCGCGGTTCATGGCCGATGTGGCGGCCATCCTGGAGGAGCCGGCCCTGCTTCTGGACTAGGCTCGAAGAGGGAACCAACGATCGGAGCAGCATGGCAATGAATCCCGGACCCGGAAACCGCGGCGGCGGACCCCAGATCGACTGGAAGCGGACGGCCTGGATCCTCGTGGGCGCCTTCATCGTGTCCAGCCTGCTGATCATCCTGTTCCCCAACCTTGGCATGCTCTGGCGGCTGGCGATCATGGCGCTTCTCTTCGTGATCGTGGTGCCCTTCTTCGACCGCAGGCGCCGCAGGTAACTGCAGCGGCGCCCGCGGCGGCATCCGGACTAGGAGGCTCCGGCCGCCGCCAGCGCCCGCCGGATCACGGGGGCCAGCCGGCGCACGCCTTCGGCGATGTCCTCTTCGGAGACGGCGCTGAACGCCAGCCGCAGCCTGGAGCTGGGCTCGTCGCCCGGGGTGAAGGCCGTACCCGGAATGAACACCGTTCCTGCCTCAATGGCCTCTGCCAGCAGGGGATAGGTGTCGATTCCCTCGGGCAGGGTGACCCAGACGAAGAAGCCGCCGTCCGGCACCGTCCAGCTCACGCCGTCGGGCATCTCATCCTGCAGTGCCGCCAGCATCGCTGCGCAGCGGCCGGCGTACAGCCGGCGCGAATCCCGGATGCGGCTCATCCAGTCGAAATCCCGAAGGTAGGCCGCGGTGATCATCTGGGTCAGCGGCGAGGGGCACAGCACCACGGCCTCGCAGGCGAGGTAGAAGCGGCGGAACAGGTGCCGCGGGACCAGCGCCCAGCCCAGCCGCATGCCGGGGGCGAAAATTTTGGAGAATGAGCCCAGGTAGAGGACGTCCTCCGGGTGTGATGCCCGCAGCGGGGCCAGCGGCTCGCCGTCGAACCGGAGAAGCCCGTAGGGGTTGTCCTCGAGGATCAAAATGTTGTTTTCGCGGCAGATCTGCACTATTTCGTCCCGGCGGGCAGAGGAGAGCGTGATGCCGCTGGGATTGTTGAAGCTGGGAATCGTGTAGAGCATCTTGATGGTCTTGCCGGCTGCGCGCAGCGCGCTGATCCGTTCCCGCAGCGCCTCGGGAATCAATCCCTCGGAGTCCATGCTGACCGGCTGGATGTCCACTTCGTATGACTCGAACGTGTTCAGCGCGCCCACGTAGGTGGGGTCTTCGCAGAGCACCACGTCGCCCGGGTTGCAGAAGACCTTGGCGGCGACGTCCTGGCCGGACTGCGAACCTGTGGTGATAACGATGTCCGCGGGGTCCGCATCCAGGATTCCCTCGGCGGCCATTACGTCGCACGCCAGTTCACGGAGTTCGGCGAGGCCCTGGCCAGGGCCGTACTGAAGGGCTGCCAATCCCTGGCTGCGGATGATGGACGCCGTGGCATCGGCCAGTTCGTCCAGCGGCAGTTCCTGCAGGTACGGGCTGCCCCCTGCCAGCGAGACCAGGCCCGGCTGGATCGAGATGTCGAAGACATCCCGGACGGCCGACTGCTTGATGTGGAAGGCCCGGCTCGACAGCAGATCGTGGTGTCGGTGGGCTGAACCCGTAGCCCGGTCAAGGGCCACCTGTGCTTCCGGGGTCAGCACCGACCCCGTGGTTTCCTCAAACGTCATGCCACATCATGGCACTCGGGTTGACCGGTAAGCAACACAAGTTTTCTAGATCCAGCCTGCCTTGTGTGCCTTGATTCCAGCCTGGAAACGGCTCTCCGCCTTCAGTTCCTCCAGCATCCAGGCGATGTGCCGCCGGCAGGTTCGCACACTAATGCCCACCCGGCGCGCGATCACCTCATCTGAGTGCCCCGCCGCCAGCCCGGCCAGCACGGAGCGCTGGGTGCTGCTCAGGCCGGACTGGCCCGGATCGTCCGCGAGGAAGGGCTCGGCGAGGCTCCACGCGAACTCGAAGAGCTTGCTGAAAAGGCCAATGAGGTTTGCGTCGCGGATTACCAGGCCGGCCCTGTCATACGTGTGCAGCTGGCGGGCCACGACCGCCACCTTGTCATCGAAAATGAGCGTGCGCATGGGCACGTAGGGCAGTGTGCGGAACTCCCCACCGGCCTCGCTGATCCGCTCGACCGCCTTGCAGGTTGGCACGTGGTCCCGGGTGCTGGAGTGGTAGAGGGTCTGCCTCTTCACACCGGCGCGCAGCAGGTCCAGGTCCTTCTGCACGCTTTCCTCTTGGAAGTCCGCGTTGGAGCCGTGGCCCGGCCTCGCGATCAGCACGCTTTCCGACGCCGAGCGGCCGTATTCGATGAGCACCCGCTGCACCTGCTCCGGGTCCTCGAGTACTTCAACGGAGGCGTCTGCGGCTACCTGGCGGCGTGCTTCGGCGAAGGTGGGCACGAGGCTTGCCAGTTCGCGGCGTTTGGCGCCAATGCGCGCCCGCAGTTCCAGCATTTCGCGTTCATCCGGATCCACCAGCTCGGCCAGGGCAACGTCGGGGGAAACGGCGGTGTAGACAAGG
Organism: Arthrobacter sp. IK3; assembly: GCF_051337705.1. Classification (NCBI taxonomy): domain Bacteria; kingdom Bacillati; phylum Actinomycetota; class Actinomycetes; order Micrococcales; family Micrococcaceae; genus Arthrobacter; species Arthrobacter sp. IK3. Next base: position 11,211 of record NZ_JBPPSW010000007.1, read on the forward strand.
TTGTCGGGGCCCTCGGAGAAGAGCAGGCAGCGGGACCGGAGCTCTTCCACGGCCCGGTCTATGGCACGCGTTGTATAGCCCAGTGCATCGGACGCTTCAGCAGGGGTCCAACCCGGATGGGAGACCGCATAGCGGTACACCTCAACCGATACCTGATCCAGCAAATCTCCTCCTACAACCGCGGTGCTGGGACGGCCGGCATGGATCCGGCGTGCACCTGATGCCCCCAAGAACTGCCGGCCTTCGGGGAACGCGCTGCGCCCCAAAATTGGAACCCGAAGAGAGTGACATGACAGCTTAATGCCATTCTCCACCTTAGACCGGTAGTTCGGTACCCAAAATGCCGATTTCCGCTTGTCTGCGGGCTTTTGAAGGCAGTGCGCCCAGGCCGAAAACGACCCCCGGGGCACCAACCGGACATGACAGGAAGCTGAAATTGGTAACGGTGGACACACCCTTCCGGCCCGGGGGAAGCTTTCGGAGTCAAACACGACCGGCTGTGCAACCAGCCGAACCAAAAGAGGGGATACGACCATGAAGAAGGCAACTGCACCGGTTTCCATCAAGAGCTGGGAATGGTTCTAATCTAGGCCCCTCTATTGGGGGATGAACCAACCAGCAATACATCTAGACCCGCCCCAGCGGCGGTAACCAGACTTGAACCCGGAGGAAGAACGCCATGAGCCAGCTAACAGCAGTTCGAAACGCCTCGCGAACTAATGCAAGCACTCACTGGTGGACACTATCCATCTATACCGGCGGCTTCGATGTAGCGGACGGCATCATTGGAGAACTGGTTACCCCGCTGGCGGCGCAAGCCCAGCTGTGGGGGGCGCAGCGGTGGTTCTACACCCGCTGCTCCGAACCCGCGAACGCCCATGTACGCATGAAGGTCCTGGCGCCCCAGGAAACCCTGGACCGGCTGAAGTCCCTCCTCGGAGCACTCCAGGAGCAGGCAAGCGGCGTCATCGGCCACCTGACCGTGACCCACGCCTTCGGTGATCCGGCCTGCGACAGGCTGAGCCCCGGCGGCGCCGAGCAGCAGGACCCGCGGATCGAAGCCGATCTGGCCAAGTACGGCGGAGTGGAAGGCCTGGCACTCGCCGAGGAAGTCTTCGAGCTGTCCTCGGACCTTGGCACCTGGGCAACGGCCCGTTTTCCGAAGGTGCAGAACCGGTGGGCACTTGGCTCGCTGCTGCTCTTCGATTCGGCACGCAGCATGATGAAGGGTCCGCGGGCATCCAGCTGGCCGGACCGGCGCCGGCTCTCCTGGGACTATTACTGGGACAGCCACCTGCGCAGCTGCACCGCCGGGTTCGGCCCGCGTGCGGCCAGCGTCCGGCAGGCCATGACGGTCCAGGTGGGTGCGAAGGTCATGCCGACCCACCGGCTGATGGCCGCTACGGCAGCCGAATCCGCCGTCGAAAACTGGAGACGCCGGTGGTTCCGGACTGTGGACACCTATCTGTACCGGGCGGACAAGGCCCGCGTGAGCCGCAGTGCACAGCATTTGACGGTTTACCAGGCCCACATGCTCCTTAACCGCCTGGGTCTGTCCCTGCGGGAAGAAGCCGCCATGGGGCTGTACGCCCGAACCTGGAGCACAGAGCGCGAAGCCATGCTCTTGGACAAGCACTAGTTCTCCCGGATGGACCGGGGAGAGGGCGTCGAGGAGAAGGAGGCGGTCAATATGTCGCAACGGAATGAAGTAGTTCTGGCTGCTGATGACAAGGACCTGGGGACGGTCCTGGGCTGCGACGAGGAAACAGTGGTTGACATGCGCGGCATGGGATACGTGGAGTCCCGCGGTGAGCTCTTCAATGTGGGTCCGGCACGGGACTACCTGAGGGACGCCGCCTGGGCGGACTGTCTCTGGGAGTAGCGCCGCCGCAGCATCATCACAGCCCGCGCCTGCCGGGCACAGAGAAGTCCGTTCCGGCACGCCGGCCCGCTGCGGGGCCGGGGTTTCGGAGCGGTAGGGGAAGCTTCCCCACGGAGACGGACCTGCCGGTACCCCCCACCGGCAGGTCCGTTTCTTTGTGTTTTACGACGTCGCCGCGAGTACTTGTTAAGCAGCCTTACTATTTTTCGATAGGCTGTTTCTGGAGCCGCGCTCCAGGCGCGGCAATAAGTTCCACTAGATGGAGGCCACATGTCAGATCAGAGCACATCCGCCAACGGACTTCCGATTCCCGGCGCACCTGCGCCGCAGCAGCCCTCACTTGCAGAACCCACCGAACCCCATGATCCGCTTCCCCCCAAGCCGGACCAGGACAGCCCGGAAACCGTTTCGCCAACCGGCGTCCCCACGGGCGCTCCCAAGACGTCCAATGCGCAGTCCGGCCGCTACCTGACGACGGCGCAGGGCGCCCGGCTGCGGGACACGGACCACTCCCTGAAAGCCGGTCCGCGCGGCCCCGTCCTTCTCCAGGACCACCACCTGCGGGAAAAGATCACCCACTTCGACCACGAGCGCATCCCCGAGCGCGTTGTGCACGCACGCGGTGCGGCAGCCCACGGCGTCTTCGTTGCCAACGGGGCCGCCGAAGGTATTACCCGGGCCGGATTCCTGGCGCGTGATGCCCAGACACCCGTCTTCGTGCGCTTCTCCACGGTCCTGGGCTCCCGTGGATCCGCAGACACTGTCCGTGACACCCGCGGGTTCGCCACCAAGTTCTACACGGACGAGGGAACCTTCGACCTGGTGGGCAACAACATCCCGGTCTTCTTCATCCAGGACGCCATCAAGTTCCCGGACGTCATCCACGCCGGAAAGCCGCACCCTGACCGGGAAATCCCGCAGGCGCAGAGCGCCCATGACACGTTCTGGGACTTCGTCTCCCTGCACACCGAAGCGCAGCACCACACCATCTGGAACATGTCAGACCGCGGTATTCCCCGTTCCTACCGCACCATGGAAGGCTTCGGTGTCCACACGTTCCGGGTGGTGAATGCCAAGGGGGAGACCTCACTGGTGAAGTTCCACTGGAAGCCGCGCCTGGGAGTGCACTCCCTGGTCTGGGAAGAAGCACAGATCATCAACGGCATGGATCCGGACTACCACCGCCGGGACCTGGCAGACGCCATTGAAGCCGGCGCGTATCCGGAATGGGACCTGGGCGTCCAGGTCTTCCCGGACACCGAGGATGAGATGTTCGAGGGCATCGACCTGCTTGATCCCACCAAAATCGTGCCGGAGGAGCTGGCGCCGGTACAGGTCATCGGTATCATGACCCTGAACCGGAACGTCACCAACTTCTTCGCCGAAACCGAGCAGGTTGCCTTCCACCCCGGCCATCTGGTTCCGGGCATCGACGTCACCAATGACCCGCTGCTCCAGGGCCGCCTGTTCTCCTACATCGATACCCAGCTGACCCGCCTGGGCGGGCCGAACTTCGCCCAGATCCCGATCAACCGGCCGCACGCCCCGGTCAATGACATGCTCCGGGACGGCTTCCACCAGGACGCAGTGCACAGCGGTGTGGCGCCCTACCAGCCCAACTCGCTGGACGGCGGCTGCCCGTTCCTGGCCGGCGCGGACATGGGCGCGTTCATCGATGTGCCCGCGCCGGTGGCGAAGTCCCGCAAGGTCCGGGAAAATCCGGCTACCTTCGATGACCACTACAGCCAGCCGCGGCAATTCTTCCGCTCGCTGACCCCGGTGGAACAGGACCACGTCATCCAGGCGTACACCTTCGAACTCGGCAAGTGCTACGAAGAGAACATCAAGGTCCGCCAGCTGCAGGCCCTCGCAAACATTGACGAGCGCCTGTGCGCCGAGGTGGCAGCAGGCCTGGGACTTCCGGCACCGGCTCCGACGCTCAAGGTCGACGACGCCGAGCCGAGCCCCGCGCTGCAGCAGGTTGGCGGCACCTGGCCGGTTGACGGCCGCATCATCGGAATCCTCGCAGACGGAAGCACTGACCTGGCTGCCCTGGCCCGGATCCGTGCTGCCATTGACGCAGCGGACATGGTGCCGCTGGTCATCGCGCCGCAGGGCGGCATGCTGGGCGGCCAGATTCCAGTCCAGCGGACCTACCTGACGGCACGTTCCACGGAGTTCGACGCCGTCGTCGTTGCCGGTTCAGGTGAGTACGGTTCGGATGCGGTGGACAGCCTGGACGCCAAGGCAGGGAACCCTGCCGGGCACCCGGCAATCGACCCGCGTGTGGCTATCCTGCTGACGGAGGCCTACCGCCACTCCAAGGCGCTCGGTGCCTGGGGCAGCGGGGCGGGAGTGCTCGGCGCGTCCGGCATCCCAGAGGACGCCCCGGGCATCCTCGTAGAGTCCCCGGAAGAACTGGTTCCCGGACTGGTGACGCTGCTGAGCCAGCACCGGGTGTGGGAGCGGTTCCCGGTGGCTGCCGCTTCGTAGCGGCGGGCGCCACGTAAGCGACGGCGGGTCCCCGGCAGCACTGCTGCCGGGGACCCGCCGCTGTTGTTGGATAGGCGGGCCGTTACGCCGGGTCGGGTGCGTCCTTGGCTTCGAGGGACCGAATAAGTGTGTAAAGCGCCTGCCGAAGCTCAGCTTCGCCGGCCCGCGAATCACAGTTTTTCCTGACCGCGGCCAGTTCCTCCACCATGGCGGTACCTGCGGCCGTACGCGTCCACCGGCCCGGCCGGCGGGGCCGGGCGTATCCGGCCTGGTGCAGCGACGCGAGACTGAAGGACGCCTCGTCCTGGCTGAGGTGCGTTAGCTGGGCCACCCGTGCGGCGGGCATGCCCGGTGCGGTGAGGGCTTTGAGGACGCGGACCGATTTTTCGGTCAAGGACAGTTCGGCAAGGAAGAGCCTGCTGGCTTCGGCCGAGAGGTGTGCTGCGGCACCCAAAAGCAGCGTAAGTCCACCGGGAAGCGGGGACTGCGGATTAGTTTCCAACGCGCCACCCCGGCGGGGACCATCCCGCAGGCACTTCATGGCCGGCGAAACTCTCGCACGCGGAGCAGGTGTAGCTCACGACGCCGGGATCGTTTCCGGCAGGTGCCGTGTAGAACTCGTAAATCAGGTAATCGTCAACGCCGCAATGGTGGCAGATCGGCAAGTGCGCCGGCAGGCCCATCGATAACTCCGTAAAGGTATGCAGAAGCCGTGGCCGCGTCTTGACCGTATCCGGATATCGTAGTATCTAACCTCAACCACGACAATCGTGGGCGCTTAGAGCGGACACCGGGGCTGGAAAAAGGAAACAAGGCACTATGGATGACCTGAGGTCTGCGACCGCCACCGCAGCGCAGCTGCAGGACCTGCTGATACACCACGAGGATGTACTTGAATTCCTCCAGCAGCTGGCCCGGCTCAGCGCGTCATCGCTCTCCTCCATGGGCACGGTGTACTGCGGCATCACCCTGCAGCGGTCCCGCGGACATAACTACACCGTTGCCAGCAGCGAGAGCGCCGCGCTGGAAATGGATGAGATGCAGTACGCCTTTGATGATGGCCCGTGCCTGCATGCCCTTCGGGTCCATGAGGCCGTCGACGTTGCCGATACCTCGGCCGATCAGCGCTGGCCCGAATACATGCGCCACGTCGTCGCGCAGGGTGTGCGGTCCATTTACGCGGTTCCGCTGAGGCTGGAGGGGCATGCCCGGGCAGCCCTGAACCTCTACTCGCGCTCCGCCATGACCTTCGATGAAGATTTCAAGCGGGTGGCACGCACGTACGCGGAGGAAGCCTCAATGGCACTCCGCCTGGCGGTGCGGATGTCCCAGCGCGCAGCCACCGTTGAAGACCTGCAGTCCGTGCTGCAGTCGCGAACGGACATCGACCTGGCAATCGGCATCATCATGGGCCAGAACCGCTGTTCCCAAAGCGAGGCATTCGACACACTGAAGCGGGCCTCCAACAGCAGGAACCTCAAACTCAAGGTGCTGGCAGGGGAGATCGTCGCGAAGCTTAACGGCGCCCCCTCCGAGACGCACTTCCAGACCCCGTGACCGGCTCCGCACCGGCGGATGGCCCGCTGCGCACGCTCCTTCTTGGCTACGGTCTGGGCGGGAGGGTCTTCCACGCTCCGCTGCTCGAAGCCGATCCGCGGTACTCCCTGGACGTGATTGTCACCTCTGACCCGGAACGCGCCCGAGCCGCTTCGCTGGCTTATCCGCGCGCCGCCGTCGTGCCCTCGGCGGAGGCCGCCCTGGCCCTGGCCGGAGAGCTGGACCTCGCCGTTGTCAGCACGCCCCCGGCAACCCATGCGCCACTGGGGCTTGCTGCGCTACGCGCAGGACTGCATGTAGTGGCTGACAAACCCTTCGCGCATTCTCCGCAGGCCGCACGGGACCTTCTGGAAACAGCGGCCGCCGCCGGCAAGGCGCTCTCGGTTTTCCAGAACAGGCGCTGGGACGGGGACTTCCTCACGCTCAAGGGCCTGATCGAACGCGGCGACCTCGGAACGGTTAGCCGGTTCGAATCCCGCATGGAATCCTTCAAACCGTCCGTCACCAAGGCCTGGAAGCGGGAAGCCGGGACGGACGACGGCGGCGGGATCCTTTTCGACCTGGGCCCCCACCTGATCGACCAGGCACTGCAGCTCTTCGGCCCTGCCGAACCCGCTTACGCGGAAGTCCACTCCCGGCGGGAGGGCGGCGGCCCGGACGACGACGTGTTCGTGGTCCTGCAGCATGCCTCGGGCGTCCAGTCCCACCTGTCGATGAACTCCCTGGCCCCGCAGCCGGGGGAGAGGTTCCGGGTCACCGGGTCCACAGCGGCCTGGACCAAGCGCGGAGTCGATCCGCAGGAAGCCCAGCTGGACGCAGGGATGCTCCCCGGAGATCCGGGGTACGGCGAAGAGGAGCCGGCCGAGTGGGGGGTGCTGGGGACGGCTGCGTCCGCCGTCGCCGTGCCCACGGAAGCCGGCCGCTACCAGGAGTTCTATGCCGGCTTCGCGGCGGCTGTCCTGGAGGGCGGATCCTTGCCGGTGGACCCTGCCGACTCACTGCGGGGGCTGGAAATTATACGGCAGATCCACGCCGGAATCTGATTCGCCGAAGGCCGCCGCGTAACCACTCTGCACCAGCGCGACCGAAATCACGTTGTGGTCCTCATCTCCTTTAGCATTTGAGGAATGCACCTCAAAGACCGGATCGAAGATTCCACCCTGAGCCGGCGGCAAGTCGGAATCATTGCAATTTGTACAGCCCTCTACATGATCGACGGTTTCGACGTCCTGGTCATGGCCTTCAGCGCCTCTGCCGTCTCAGCAGAGTGGGACCTCAACGGAGCCCAGCTCGGTTTCCTGCTCAGCGCAGCACTGGTCGGTATGGCTGTTGGCTCCATTTTCGTTTCCACCATCGCGGACATCATTGGCCGGCAGAAGACCCTGCTGATCGGCGTCTGCGTCGTCGCGGCAGGCATGTTCGCCTCCGTCTTCGCTCCGTCCTACGAGGTCCTGCTGGTCCTGCGCCTGGTCACCGGCGTCGCGATCGGCACCCTGCAGGCGACCATCAACGTCTTTGCCTCCGAGTTCTCCAACGCCAAGCGGCGCTCAACCGCCCTGGCCATCGTCAGCATCGGCCAGCCGGTGGGCGGCGTGCTGGGCGGCCTGGTAACGGGTGTGCTGATCTCTTCCTTCGGCTGGCGCTCAGCCTTCCTCTTCGGCAGCATTGCCACGCTGATCATGATTCCGCTGGTACTCAAGGTGCTGCCGGAGTCCATTGACTACCTCTCGGTGCGCCGCCCGGCCAACGCCCTGGAACGCATCAACAAGACCCTGCGCAGCATTGGCCAGGAACCGGTGGCGGAACTGCCCGAACCGGCACCGCGCGGGGAAAAGAAATCCCGCTTCGCAGATGTCCTCACCGGCGCCAACGCCCGGCGCACCATCCTGCTCTCGCTGGCGTACTTCATCCTCATGGCCAGCTTCTACTTCGCGAACTCCTGGACCCCCAAGCTGATCACCGCCAGCGGCTTCAGCGCCCAGGACGGCATCAACGCCGGAGTGCTCTTCAGCGTCGGCGCGATCACCGGCGCAGTGGTGCTCGGAGTCTTCGGCGCCCGCTACGACATGCGGCGGGTCCTGGCCGTCTTCTTCGTCATTGGCGCAGCCACATTCGTGGTGTTCGCCAACTCCACCCAAGGCTCGCTGCCGCTGGCACTGTTCGCCGCGGCCCTCGTGGGCTTCGGCTCCAACGCCCCGATTGCCGGCATGCTGGCCATCAGCCCCACCTACTACGACTCCGAGGTCCGCGGCACCGCCCTGGGCCTGGTGATCGGCATGGGCCGTGTCGGCGCAATCGTTTCGCCGATCCTGGCCGGCGGACTGATCGACGGCGGCTGGACCCCGGGGGACCTGTACTTCCTGTTCGTCATCCCCATGGCCCTGGGCGCCGTCGTCATTTCGATGCTGGGCGCTCCGGTGCTCCGCGGCGCTGCAGCCAAGGTTCCGGCGCCGCACTAAGCCCTTCCGGAACGGTAAAGGCCGGCAGCCCCCACGGGGGATGCCGGCCTTTACCGTTCCGTGCGGAGGACTACGGAGCAACCAGTTCCTTCCAGCCCTCGGTCAGGGCCAGTCCGTGTGCGTCGGACACCGAGTGGTGGGTCACCGCGCCGCCGGCGATGTTCAGCCCCCGGGCCAGTGCCGGAGAATCCTCGAACGCGTGACGCACGCCCTTGTCCGCCAGCGCCACGGCGTAGGGAAGGGTGACGTTGGTGAGCGCATAGGTGGAGGTATTGGGTACGGCGCCCGGCATGTTCGCCACGCAGTAGAACAGGGACCCGTGCACGCGGAAGGTGGGGTCTTCATGCGTGGTGGGACGGCTGTCCTCGAAGCAGCCTCCCTGGTCCACGGCGATGTCCACCAGGACGGAGCCGGGTTTCATGCGTGCCACCATGTCATTGGTGACGAGCTTGGGGGCGCGGGCGCCGGGCACCAGGACGGAGCCGATTACCAGATCTGCATCCAGCAGGGCCCGCTCAATCTCGAAGGCGTTGGATGCCACGGTCTTGATGCGGCCGGCATAGAGCGCATCGAGTTCGCGCAGCCGGTTGATGTTGATGTCCAGGACCGTTACGTCCGCGTGGGCGCCCACGGCAACAGCGACGGCGTTAGTCCCGGCTACTCCGGCCCCGAGCACCACCACCTTGGCCGGCCGCACCCCGGGAACGCCTCCCAGCAGCAGCCCGGGCCCGCCGGCGGGGGCCATCATGCACTGCGCGCCAACCTGGACGGCGAGACGGCCGGCAACCTCGGACATGGGGGCCAGCAGCGGCAGTGCCCGGCCTTCCTGGACGGTTTCATAGGCGATAGCGGTAACGCCGGATTCGAGCAGGGCGCGGGTCAGCTCCTCGGTAGCTGCCAGGTGCAGGTAGGTGAAGAGGACAAGCCCGGGCCGGAAGTATTGGTACTCCGAGGCGATGGGCTCCTTGACCTTCAGGATCATGTCTGCGCGCTTCCAGACATCCGACGCCGCCGGCACCAGTTCGGCGCCGGCTGTCGCATATTCCTCGTCGGTAATATTCGAACCGGCTCCGGCGGCTGCCTCCACCAGGACGGTGTGTCCCCGGGTGGTCAGCTCATGGACTCCGGAGGCCGTAATGGCCACGCGGTACTCGTTGTTCTTGATTTCTTTGGGGATACCGATAATCACGTTTTGCTCCGGTCAACAGAATTGAAAGTACGAGTGGAACCAGCTGCGCTGGCGAGCAGGTGTGCGGAGCCGCACGGCGGCGGTGCTCCTAGGTATCAGTCCCCCCTGAAGTGCCGTCCCCGCCCTGAGCGGCCGCCTTCGCCGCGCGCTGTTCGTGCTGGGACTTCAGCCAGGCCTCGACGTCGGACATCCTGATCCGGCGGTGCGTACCCCGGTATTCAACGGGGATGACCCCGGCGTCGGTCAGGTTGCGCAGGTACGTATGGGAAATCCCGGCCGCAGCGGCGGCTTGGGAAGTGGTGAGCAGCGGATTGTGCGCCGGGGATTCGCCGGGCTCCTTCGTATCGTCCGAAGAAGCGGAGGCGACGGTCACGGCAGAGCCCCCGGCAAGCCGGCCGAGCAGTTCCAGTACTGCGTCCCGCGCTGCGGCAGGAAGCCGCAGCGCCGTGCCGTCAACGAAGACCGTGACGTCGCCGGACGAAAGTGCCCGGGTCAGCGCGGAGGCATCCTTGCCGGTCAGCGCGGGGAAGGTCCTGCTCTGTTGGCTCATGGATCACATCTTGCCAAATGAAACCGGCCGGAAACATGATCTGGCGTCACAGAACTGCGCGCCGCGCCGCCGGGTGCCTCTTTGGCGTCCGGGATGCGCCGTGCTGGAATGGGAGCCAACCGCGCCCGCAGCGGCGCAGAACGCCGATTCAAAGGGGAATCATGAGCAGCCGCACCATACGGGGAGCCGTCCTGGAACGTACTGGAGCGGAGCGTCCCTACGCCTCCAGCCGCCCGCTGCGCCTGGCCGATCTCGAGCTGGACCCGCCCGGCCCCGGAGAGGTTCTGGTCCGTATCGAGGCCGCGGGGGTGTGCCATTCGGACCTTTCCGTTGTGAATGGCAGCCGCGTCCGTCCGCTGCCCATGCTGCTGGGCCACGAAGCCGCCGGGCGGATCGAGGAGCTGGGACCGGACGTTCCGGACCTGCACCGCGGCCAGCGCGTGGTGATGGCGTTCCTGCCGCGCTGCGGGGAATGCGCCGCCTGCCGGACCAACGGCAAGATGCCCTGCACCCCCGGCAGCGCGGCCAACAACGCAGGCACCCTTCTGGGCGGCGGCATCCGCCTTCGCCGGAACGGTGAACCCGTGCTCCACCACCTGGGGGTCTCCGCTTTCGCCACCCACGCCGTCGTCAATTACCGGTCCGTCGTGGCGGTGGATGATGATGTTCCGCCTGCCGTCGCCGCCCTGCTGGGTTGTGCAGTATTGACCGGTGCCGGGGCGGTACTGAACGCGGCGCCCCCAGGCCCGGATGACGACGTCGCCGTGGTTGGGCTGGGCGGTGTTGGCATGGCAGCGCTGCTGGCAGCCCGCGCGGCCGGGGTGAACAGCGTCATCGGCATTGACGCGCTGCCGGAAAAGCTGAAGCGCGCCCTGGAACTCGGCGCTGACACCGTCTACACCCCCGCGCAGGCGGCCGACGCCGGGATCCGGGCTGCGCTGGCCGTGGAGGCTGCGGGGCACCCGCGCGCCTTCGAGACTGCCGTGCAGCTCACCGCTCCCGGCGGCACCACGGTGACCGTGGGACTCCCGGCCCCGGACCAGCAGGCGCAGATCGCTCCGCTGACCCTGACGGCGGAAGCCCGGACCATCATTGGCAGCTACCTCGGCTCGGCCGTACCGTCCCGGGACATTCCGGTCTATGCGGATCTCTGGCGCCAGGGGAAGCTGCCGGTCGAAGAACTGGTCTCGGCCGAAGTTGCCCTTGAAGACATCAACGAGGCCATGGACACCCTGGCGGACGGCCAGGCCATCCGCCAGGTTATCCACTTCGACTGACCCGAACCCGCGGGACGGGCCGGGTAGGCGGCGGTGCCGGAACATCTGGGCGTCGGACGGGCCGGGTTAGGCGACGGTGCCGGAACATTCGAGCGTCGGACGGGCCGGGTTAGGCGACGGTGCCGGAACATTCGAGCGCCGGACGGACCGGGTTAGGCGGCTTTAATACTCCGAAGCGAGCTCTGCGAGCGAAGGAGTTTCGTTGCCGCCGTTCCGGTCCGCCCGGCGCGTGGCCAGCCCGGTGCGCAGCCAGCCCGGCGCGTGGCCGCCCGGCGTGTCGCCAGCCCGGCTGGCCCGGCGCCACGCCGGTCGAAACCTAGTCCACCAGCTCGTACGCCGGCAGGGTCAGGAAGTCCACGTAGTCCTCAGCCAGGCTGATCCGGCCGATCAGTTCGCTGGCCGGGGCGTAGTAGCGGTTGAACTTCTCTTCATCCACTTCGCCGCGCAGCCGTTCGGTTTCCTCCGCCAGCAGGCGCTTGACCAGGTCCTCGGTGACAGTCTCCCCGGTGTCCTCAAGGGTGACGCCGTTGCGGACCTGCTGCCAGACCTGGGAGCGGGAGATCTCGGCAGTGGCGGCGTCCTCCATCAGGTTGTGGATTGCCACCGCTCCGTTGCCCGAAAGCCAAACGGCGGTGTACGCGACGGCGACGTAGAGGTTGGAGCGCAGCCCGGCCTCGGTGATCGATCCCTCGGCAGTGGTGACGTCCAGCAGGTCCCGGGCAGTAACGCTGACGTCTTCGCGGAGCTTGTCCACCTGGTTGGGCTTGTCGCCGAGGACTGAGTCGAAGACCTCGCGGCAGGTGTCCACCATGTCCGGGTGGGCTACCCAGGAGCCGTCGAAGCCGTCATTGGCCTCACGGGACTTGTCCGCCGTGACCTTTTCGAATGCCTTCGCGGTGATTTCGGGTTCGCGCCGGTTGGGGATGAAGGCTGCCATCCCGCCCATTGCGAAGGCCCCGCGGCGGTGGCAGGTCTTGACCAGCAGCTCCGTGTAGGCGCGCATGAAGGGTGCGGTCATGGCGACGTCGGCGCGGTCCGGAAGCAGGAAATCCTTGCCGGAGTCGCGGAACACCTTGATCATGCTGAAGAGGTAGTCCCAGCGCCCGGCGTTGAGTCCGGCGGCGTGGTCTCGCAGTTCGTAGAGGATTTCCTCCATCTCGAACGCGGCGGGAATGGTTTCGATCAGTACGGTGGCGCGGACCGAGCCCTGCGGAACGCCCACGAAGTCCTGGGCAAAGACGAAGACGTCGTTCCAGAGGCGGGCCTCCAGGTGGCTCTCCATCTTGGGCAGGTAGTAGTAGGGGCCCTGGCCGTTTTCCAGGAGCTTCTTCGCGTTGTGGAAGAAGTGCAGGCCAAAATCGACCAGCGCTCCCACCGCCGGTTCGCCGTCGATCAGTACGTGTTTCTCCGGCAGGTGCCAGCCGCGCGGGCGCATGACTACGACGGCGAGGGGCACGTCGGTGCGCAGCGCATACTCCTTGCCGTCCGGGGAGGTGAAGGACAGGTCTCCGCGGGCGGCCCGGTACAGGTTGTATTCGGCATCCACCACGTTGTGCCAGGTAGGCGTCGCTGCGTCCTCAAGGTCCGCCAGCCACACCTTGGCGCCGGAGTTAAGGGCGTTGATCGCCATCTTGGCCGGGGATGCGGGGCCGGTCATTTCAACGCGGCGGTCCTGGAGGGCGGCGGGGGCCGGGGCCACCCGCCAGTCGCCTTCGCGGATTTCGGCGGTCTGGTGCAGGAAGTCCAGGGTTTCACCGGCTGCGATTGCCTCACGGCGCTTCGTGCGGGCGGCCAGCAGGCCATTCCGGGTGGGGGCGAAGCGGTGGTGAAGTTCTTCGATGAACGCCAGTGCCTCCGGTGTCAGGATGGTCCCGGCGCCCTCGGCCGGGTTTGGATCGGTTACTTCGATAGCCATGGGTTCTCCTCTCGCGCACCGGCTTGGTCGGGGCCGGACGGCGTCGTCGAAATGCAGCGTGCCCTGAACGTACGGGGCGAACCGAGGGGTGTAAACCCGCTCCTTCCCGCTAATCCAGCTCTCTGTCCGCTCACGTCGTGAACGAACTCTCATCCTAGACGAAAACTTATTTCCGTATCGTGAACATTATGATCCGGTGGGAATGAGGGCAAGGTCAGGTGCTGGTGTGCCGGGAAAGGCCGAGGGGCAGCGGACGGATTTCGTGTTCGAGCCGGAGAAAAGTTCCACTGGGAGTGACGATCCCCGGTCAATGCGCCCTTAATGGAGAGACGGCGATCCCCCTCCGGGATCCCCTTCTTCAGGAGATGAGTGCCATGGCAGAATCCGCCAGGAATCCTGGACAGTCCACCGCCTCGCCGACGGCCAGCGGAGACGATACGCAGCGGGACAGTGACCTCGCCCAGCACCGGCCCTCAGGGCCGCTGCACACACCACGCGGAGACACCACCATCGAAGAGAACGTGGTGCAGAAACTTGCCGGCATTGCCACCCGCGAAGTTCCGGGCGTCCATGCAATGGGAAATGCCGCGCGGCGCGCGTTCAGTGCCGTCACCGAGCGGATCCCGGGCTCCCAGACGAACTACGGGAACGGCGTGAGCGTGGAGAAAGGTGAGCGCCAGGCTGCGGTGGATGTGAGCGTGATTGTGGAATACGGCTTCTCGATCGTCGAGGTCAGCCAGGCGATCCGCACCAACGTCATCCGCTCCGTCGAAAACGCCACCGGGCTGGAAGTCCTTGAGGTCAACGTCAATGTTACGGACGTCCACCTCCCGGATGACGACAACGACGACGACGGCCAGTCGCAGAAGAAGCCGTCGGGACGCCTGGAGTAGAAAGCGCCCGGCTTTCGCCCGGGCTGCACCCAAACGTATTGATACGTCCTAAGGAGAGCACCGATGAATGCAACAAGATGGTGCCTGGTAGTTGGTCTGGTTTTGGGAATAGTGCTGGCGTTCGGGGGGTGGTTCGCCTTCCTGGTCACCGTCCTCTTTGGCCTGATCGGGTTGCTGGTGGGCCTGGTGGCTGACGGCAAACTGGACATGGCCGGGCTGTTTGGCCGTGCCGCAAGCCGATGACCATGACGCAGGCGGACACTGAGCGCCGCCCCCGGCGGGCGATTGAAGACCGCGGCAGCACCTCAATGTCCCGCAGGGTCCTGGAGAAGATCGCCAGCCAGGTGGCACGCGACGAAACAGCAGCCGGCGGAACCTCCGGAGGATTCCTGGGAATCGGGTCGAAGGCGGATTTCACCGCGCGGCCCGAGGCCTCGGTGGAGCTGGCCGGTAACATCGCCAGCCTCTGGGTCAAGGTGGGGCTTCCCTATCCGGTTCCGCTGCGTACGGCAACACAGGAACTCCGCGAACGGATCGCCGGGCGGGTCACCGACCTGACCGGGGTACAGGTGCGGCAGGTGGACGTCACGGTGGCATGGCTCAGTCCCAGGCCTGCGTCGTCCGGGCGGAGGAGGCTGCTGTGAGCGCCGAGTCGCCGCCGGTGGCCCTGCGCCCGCGGCCCAGCCGCTCCGTTCCCGCCACCATCTGCGCCGTCGTGCTGCTGGTGCTTGGCGTTGCCGCCGTCGTGGCGGCACTGCTCCGGCTCACCTCGGGAACCTGGCCCGAGGCGCTCACCGCTCCCGTGCAGTGGCTGTCCGACTCGGCGTGGAACAGCACCGGAGTCTGGGCGCTGGGCATCGCGCTCGCCGTCGCCGGCCTGGTGCTGCTGCTCGCCGGCATCATTCCCGGCCGCTTCCATGACCTGCCGGTCCGGCTTCCCGCCTCCGGGGATCCGGAGGCCAGGAAGGCAACGGTGGGGGAGCCCTCGGCGGTGATGTCCCGCCGTGCCGTGGCCCAGCTGGCAGCGGCTACCTGCGAACACATCGACGGCGTCTCCTCAGCTTCGGCCACTGCCACGGACCGTGACGTCCGGGTTTCGGTCACCACTGCCCTGCATGACACCCGGGACCTGCAGCGCTGGGTTGCTGACGGGGTGCATTCACGGCTGGAAGCCTCAGGCCTGGATCCCGTTCCCCGGGTCCGGGTCACTATCCGCTCACGGGACTGACCCGGCGCAGGGGAAGGATGCAGCATGCGACACCATGCAGGAGCCATGAACCGGACGTGGCTGATCATCATTGGCCTCATCCTGCTTGCTGCGGGGGCAGCCTCGATCCTCTTTTCCTCGGGACTCATGGACCAGTTCTCCGGCGGCAGCCTTGCCGGCCAGGACGAGCCGGTGCTGTCCGACGGTCCCGGTGTGCTGGAGACCCTCCCCGCTGCGGCCGTGCTGATCGGCGGCATCATCCTGGGGTTGCTGGGGCTGTGGTGGATGCTGGCCGAAGTGCCGCGGCGGCGTGCGGCTTCCAGCTACCGCCTCCATGAGGACCCTGCCCGCGGCATCACCCGGTGCGACACGGCGGTGCTGGCTGCTGCGGTAGAGGACGACGCCGCATCCGTCCCGGGCGTGGTCAGCAGCTCTGCGCTGCTGCGCGGAACTGCCGAGTCACCGGACCTCGCCATGCGGCTGACCCTGAACGAGCGGGCGGATGTGCAGGAGGCGCTGCGCCGCATCCGCAGTGACGTACTGGCGAACCTGAGCCGTGCCCTGGAAGTGCCGCTGCATACCGCTGGGATTGCCCTCGAGGTCAGCGGGCGGCCGGCGCAGCTGGGAAACACGGTTGAGTCCACCGGCACGGTTGTCTACTGAGTTGCCGAATCGTTACTCGGCACACCCGGTGATCTTTGCCGCAACGGTGTTCCGCCGCGGCGCCGCACGGTAGCCTGAACGGCACTTCGGCCTTAGCCGGCGACGGACGGGTGTATGACCATGGTGCAGCATTACCGGGAGGCGCTGCCTCCAAACGACTATCCCATCTGTGTCACCTGCGGGACCCAGTACGGGGAACTCCGCGCTGACTGCCCGGTGTGCCTGGATGAGCGGCAGTACGTTCCGCTCTCCGGCCAGGCGTGGACCACGCTCACCCGCCTTCGTTCCGGTGCCCGGCGTGCCAGCGTGCATCCGCAGGGCCCCGGCGTGCTGGGAATCGGCAGTGAACCCAAGTTCGCCATCGGCCAGCGTGCCCTGCTGGTGAAAGCTGCCGGGGGCAACGTGCTCTGGGACTGCGTACCGTACCTGGACGAAGAGCTGATCGACCTCATCAACGCCGAAGGCGGCCTGACCGCCATTGCCATCAGCCACCCGCATTACTACGCCACCATGGTGGACTGGGCCCGGGAATTCGGCGTCCCCGTCTATCTCCACAGCGCAGACCGGGAATGGGTGGGACGCAGCGACCCCGCCCTGCAGTTCTGGGACGGGAACAGGATGGACCTGGCCGAAGGCCTTGTCCTGTACCGGCCCGGCATCCATTTCCCCGGCGGCACGGTCATGCACTGGGATGACGACCCGGACGGAGTCGGGGCGCTGTTCAGCGGCGACATCATCCAGGTCATCCCGGACTTCAGCCACGTTGCCTTTATGTACAGCTATCCCAACCTGATCCCGGAGCGCCCGGACGTGGTGGAAGCCGGTGCCGAACTGCTGGCGCCCTTGTCCTACGAGCGGCTGTACGGGGCCTGGTGGGACTACATCCTGCACCGCGGAGCGGACCGGATAGTGCAGGATTCGGCCCGCCGCTACCTCAAGTTCACGCGCGGCTAGGCGCCGCGGCTTCCCGTTCTGCCTCCGCCATGGCCTTGAACTCCGCCACCCGCGCCTGGTGCAGCGGAGTGCGGCGCAGCAGGGCGTAGGCGCCGGCCAGGAGGGCAAACCAGATGGGCGTGACGAGCAGTGCCGTCAGCGTATCCGGCTGGGTAGTCAGCGCCCAGACAATGAACACGAAGAACGCCAGCACCACGTAGACCATCACCCGGCCGCCCGGAAGCTTGAACGCCGAGTCCCGGTGCAGCTGCGGACGGCGGCGCCGGTAGGCCAGGTAGCTCAGCAGGATGATGGTCCACACGAACATGAAGCACAGGGCGGAAATGGTGGTCACCAGCGTGAATGCCTCGCTGACCGAATCCCCGGCGTAGAGCAGCACCACCCCGGCCAGCAGGAACGTGCAGGAGAAGAACAGGGCGTTGCGCGGAACTTTCCGGCTGGACAAGCGGCCAAACGCCTTGGGGGCATCGCCGTCGTGCGCCAGGCCAAAGACCATCCGCGAGGTGGAGTAAATGCCTGAATTCGCCGAGGAGGCGGCGGAGGTCAGCACCACGAAGTTAACGACGGCGGCGGCTATGCCCAGGCCGGCCAGGGCGAACATGCCCACGAATGGGCTTTCGTCCGCGTTGAACCGCGTCCACGGAATCACGGCCATCAGCACCACCAGGGCGCCTACGTAGAAGAGCATGATGCGCAGCGGGATGGAGTTGATCGCCTTGGGGAGGTTCTTCTCCGGATCCTTCGTCTCCGCCGCGGCGGTGCCCACCAGTTCGATGCCGACGAAGGCGAAGACGGCAATCTGGAAACCGGCCACGAAGCCCATGGGGCCGGTGGGGAAGAACCCGCCGTTCTCCCAGAGGTTCTCAAACCCTGCCGTGGCGCCGCCGCCGGAATCGAAGCGGGTGAGGATCAGGACCAGTCCCACCACGATCAGTGTCAGGATGGCAATGATCTTGATCAGGGCGAACCAGAACTCGGTTTCACCGAAGGCCTTCACGGAGGGCAGGTTCAGGGCCACCAGCAGCACAATGCAGGCCAGGGCCGGAATCCAGAGCGGAATCTCCGCCCACCAGAACGTGACATAGTGGGCGATCGCCACCACGTCCGCGATTCCGGTGACCACCCAGCAGAACCAATAGGTCCAGCCGGTGAAGAACCCGGCCCAGGGGCCGAGCAGGTCCGCAGCAAAGTCACTGAAGGATTTGTACTGCAGGTTGGAGAGCAGCAGTTCGCCCATTGCCCGCATCACGAAATACAGCATGAAGCCGATGATCATGTACACGAAGATGACGGAGGGTCCGGCCACTGAGATCGTTTTGCCCGAGCCCATGAAAAGCCCGGTTCCGATGGCTCCGCCAATGGCGAGGAGCTGGATGTGGCGGCTGGACATCGAACGCGCGAGGCCCGGGTCCTTTGAACTTGTTACCGCAGCTGAATGGTCCGTGGTTGAAGCGGGGGTGGAGCTACCTGGCATGGGGGTTCTTTCTCATGGCGCCGTGTGGCATGCCGCCGGCAAGACACGCTGCTGCCACCAATATGCTCAGATATCCAATGACGCCTCATGAGATGCGGCGATACCGCCGATCGTTTTAGTTTCGGCAGTCACCGGGGCGCTGTCAATTTGGGACCCGGGCGCGGCCGTGCGCGTATACCAGATGCCGGACAGCAAATGCGGCCCAGGTCATACCTTGAAGGGGGCCGCAGGGCGGGCTAAAGTCAGGGTGCAGCCACAATTGAATATGCCTTTACCAGCCGTGGCGGGAGAGTCCCGCGCGTGACATGCAGACGCGGGCGCCGTAGGAGCAAACCCTCCCCGGGAATCTCTCAGGCCCCTGTACCGCCATGGCGAGGCAACTCTGGAAAGCAGGACCGGCTATGCCGGATCCTCACCGACGGTGCAAGCGGATAACACCCGCGGAATCTCTCAGGTCCAATACAGAGCGGGGAGGAGCCAACCGTCGTCTCGGCGTACCCTCGCCAGCCTCTTGGAGCCTCCCATGACAGCAGCCCCGTCCACCGCAGCCTTTGTTGACCGGCATATTGGTGCCCGCGCATCCGAAACCGACGCCATGCTCAAGGCCGTCGGTTATGACACCCTCGAGAACCTGGTGGACACTGCCGTCCCCGCTGCCATCCGGCAGGATGCTCCGCTGGTGCTGAACGCGCCGCGCAGCGAGCAGGAAACCCTCGCAGAGCTGCGCCGCATCGCCGCCAAGAACAAGACCGCCGTCCAAATGATCGGCCAGGGCTACTTCGACACCCACACCCCGCCGGTGATCCTGCGCAACGTGGTGGAGGACCCCGCCTGGTACACCGCCTACACTCCGTACCAGCCCGAAATCTCCCAGGGCCGGCTCGAAGCGCTGCTGAACTTCCAGACCATGGTCCAGGACCTCACCGCGCTACCGGTGGCCAACGCCTCGCTGCTCGATGAAGCCACCGCCGTCGCCGAAGCCGTCCTGCTGATGCGCCGCTCCAACAAGGCCAAGTCCGAGGGCAAGATCGTGCTCGACGCCGATGCGCTGCCCCAGACCATCGCGATCGTCCGCGGCCGCGCCAAGGCCCTGGGCTTCGACGTCGAAGTCTCTGACCTCGCGTCCGGCCTGCCGGAAGGCGAGATCACCGGCGTCGTGCTCCAGCAGCCCGGCGTCTCCGGTGCCGTCCGGGACCTGTCCGGCGTAATCGCCGAAGCCAAGGACCGCGGGGCCCTGGTAACCGTGGCCGCTGACCTCCTGGCCCTGACCCTGCTGACCCCTCCCGGCGAGCAGGGCGCGGACATCGCCGTCGGCTCCGTGCAGCGCTTTGGCGTTCCGCTGTTCTTCGGCGGACCGCACGCCGCCTACATGGCAGTGCGCAAGGGCCTGGAGCGCTCGCTGCCCGGCCGCCTGGTCGGTGTCTCCAAAGACTCCGCCGGCACCCCCGCCTACCGCCTCGCCCTGCAGACCCGCGAACAGCACATCCGCCGCGAGAAGGCCACGTCCAACATCTGCACCGCCCAGGCGCTGCTGGCCATCGTCGCCTCCATGTACGCCGTCTACCATGGCCCCGAAGGCCTGAAAGCGATCGCCCTGCGCACCAACGGCCACGCCCGCGCGCTCGCCACCGCTCTCTCCGGCGCCGGAATCGAACTGGCCTCCGACGTCTTCTTCGACACCGTCACTGCCCGCGTTCCCGGCCGTGCCGCCGACGTGGTGGCCGCAGCCGAAGCCAAGGGCATCAACCTGCGGCAGATCGATGCGGACACCGTGGGCGTGTCGGCTGACGAAACCACCACGGACGCCGTGATTGCCGACGTCGCACGAGCCTTCGGCGCACAACCAGCGGCACAACCGGCTGCCGAGGCTGCCGGCTTCGAGCTGCCCGCTGAACTGCTGCGCACCTCGGAATACATGACCCACCCGGTGTTCTCCTCCTACCGCTCCGAAACCCAGATGCTGCGCTACCTACGCCGCCTCTCGGACCGGGACCTGGCCCTGGACCGCACCATGATCCCGCTGGGCTCCTGCACCATGAAGCTCAACGCCACCGCTGAGATGCAGGCCATGACCTGGCCCGAGTTCGCTTCCATCCACCCGTTCGCCCCGGACTCGCAGACCGAGGGCTGGCGGGAACTGATCTCGGACCTGGAAGCCCAGCTGGCCACCATCACCGGCTATGACCAGGTTTCCATCCAGCCCAACGCCGGCTCCCAGGGCGAACTGGCCGGCCTGCTGGCCATCCGCGGCTACCACCACGCCCGCGGCGAGGAACAGCGCAACATCTGCCTCATCCCCGCCTCCGCCCACGGCACCAACGCGGCCTCCGCCGTCCTGGCCGGCATGAAGGTCGTCGTCGTCGGCACTGCCGGTGACGGCGCGATCGACCACGCGGACCTGCGCGCCAAGATCGACGCGCACCGGGACAACCTCGCCGCCATCATGATCACCTACCCCTCCACCCACGGTGTATATGACGACGACGTCCGCGACGTCTGCGACGCCGTGCACGAGGCAGGCGGCCAGGTCTACATCGACGGCGCCAACCTCAACGCCCTGGTGGGGCTCGCGCAGCCCGGCGACTTCGGCGGCGACGTCTCCCACCTGAACCTGCACAAGACCTTCTGCATCCCGCACGGCGGCGGTGGCCCCGGCGTCGGTCCGGTTGCAGCCAAGGCCCACCTGGCACCGTTTATGCCCGGCAACGCCGCCGCCTGGGACGACGGGGACGACATCCCGATTTCCGCGTCCCGCTTCGGCTCCGCCGGCGTCCTGCCGATCTCCTGGGCCTACGTCCGGCTGATGGGCGGCGACGGCCTCACCGCAGCGACCAAGAGCGCCCTGCTGGCCGCGAACTACGTGGCAGCCCGCCTCAACGACTACTTTCCGGTTCTCTATACCGGCAAGGGCGGCCTGGTGGCGCACGAGTGCATCCTGGACCTGCGCGAGCTGACCAGCAAGACGGGCGTCACTGCCGAGGACGTGGCCAAGCGGCTGGTGGACTACGGTTTCCACGCCCCCACCCTGTCCTTCCCGGTGGCCGGCACCCTGATGGTGGAGCCCACCGAGTCCGAGGACCAGGGCGAGATTGACCGGTTCATCGACGCGATGATTGCCATCCGCGGCGAAATCGACCAGGTGGCAGCCGGGGAGTTCTCGGTCGAGGACAGCCCGCTGCGCAACGCCCCGCACACGGCCACCGTCGCAGCCGGCAACGACTGGAACCGCCCGTACCCGCGCGAACAGGCTGTCTTCCCGCTGAGGAGCCTGCGCATGGACAAGTACTTCCCGCCGGTAGGCCGCATTGACGGTGCTGCCGGGGACCGCAACCTGGTGTGCTCCTGCCCGCCGATCGAAGACTTCGAGAACTAAGGGGATCGCCGCTATGACTGAGCAGTACACCGCGCTCTACGAAGAGCACAAACGCCTGGGCGCTTCCTTCACCGACTTCGGCGGCTGGCAGATGCCGCTGAAGTACAGCTCCGAGCTGGCCGAACACCACGCCGTCCGGAAGGCCGCCGGCCTGTTCGACCTGTCCCACATGGGCGAAGTCGAGGTCACCGGCCCGCAGGCCGCCGCGTTCCTGGACTACGCGCTGACCGGCAAGCTTTCTGCAGTGGCCGTGGGCCGCGCCAAGTACTCGCTGATCACGAACGCCGACGGCGGGATCATAGATGACCTGATTAGCTACCGGCTGGGCGACGAGTCCTACCTGGTGGTTCCGAACGCAGGAAACGCAGCCACCGTGGCGGCTGAGCTGGCCGCGCGTGCCGAAGGATTCGACGTCGCGGTGCAGGACAAGACGGCCGAGACGTCACTCGTGGCCATCCAGGGTCCCGAAGCGGAGGCCATCCTCCTGGACCTCGTGCCCGCGGCGCAGCAGGAACTGGTCACTGGAATGAAGTACTACGCCGCGGCGCAGGTTGAGCTGGCCGTGGGGGGCAGCTCGCATTCGCTTCTGGTGGCACGCACCGGTTACACCGGTGAGGACGGCTTCGAGATCTATGTACCGAATGACGACGCCGCTGCCCTCTGGCAGGCACTGCTCGCCGCCGGTGAGGGCCGTGGACTTGTTCCGGCCGGCCTCGCCTGCCGCGACTCGCTCCGCCTGGAGGCCGGCATGCCGCTCTACGGCAACGAGCTCTCGCTCGGCGTGGATCCGTATGCGGCCGGCCTCGGCGGCGTCGTCGCCCTGTCCAAGGACGGCGGTTTCGTGGGCCGCGATGCCCTCGCGGCCAAGAAGGAACAGGCCCCGGCACGCAGGCTGGTTGGGCTGAAGGGTTCCGGCCGCCGGTCGGCCCGTTCGCACTACCCGGTCCTTCAGGACGGCGGCCCCGTCGGCGAAGTCACCTCCGGCGCTCCCAGCCCCACCCTCGGCTACCCGATCGCCCTGGCCTACGTCGATGCCGCCGTCTCCGAGCCCGGCACCCTCCTCGACGTCGACCTCCGGGGCAAGCCCGAATCCTTCGAAGTCGTCTCTCTCCCGTTCTACAAGCGCAGCAAGTAAGTCATCCCTCCCGCCGAGAGGCCAGTTACGGCTCTTTTCAGCCCTGAAACCAGCCGTAACTGGCCTCTCGATGGGGGAACTGGCACCTCAGCCGGACGGACTCGGTGGTGGCGGAGCGTTTCGTGTAGCCCGCATCGCCGAGCGAGGAACGAGCGAGGCAGTGAAAGATCCAGGGTCCCTCTCCGAGCTTGCGTGGAGTAGGGCGGGATCTGGAAACGCTAAGAGGCGGCAGAATGCCGTACCGTCTGCCCCAGGCACGCAGCATCCATATCCGTAGACTTTGAACCAGTTGTTCACACCACTTGAAAGGCACACCCCATGAGCAAAGTTGTTGAAGGCCTCCGTTACTCCGCTGAGCACGAGTGGGTGGACTCTTCCAGCCCCGTGAAGGTCGGCATTTCCGCCGTCGCCGCTGACGCGCTGGGCGACGTTGTCTACGTCGACCTTCCCGCCGTCGGCGACACCGTCACTGCGGGCGAGACCTGCGGCGAGGTTGAATCCACCAAGTCCGTCTCGGACCTGTACGCCCCGGTTTCCGGCACCATCGTCGAGGTCAACCAGGAAGCCGTGGACAACCCGGCCATCCTGAACGAAGACCCCTACGGTGCAGGCTGGCTGTTCACCGTTGAGGTCACGGAGGAGGGTGAGCTGCTGAGCGCTGCTGAGTACGCAGAGAAGAACGGCGGCGAGCTGTGACCGATTTCCTGAACTCCCGCCTCGCGGAGATCGATCCCGAGGTAGCTGAGCAGATCGATAACGAGCGCCGCCGCCAGCAGGACGGCCTGGAAATGATCGCCTCCGAGAACCACACCGCGGTGGCCATCATGGAGGCCCAGGGCTCGGTGCTGACCAACAAGTACGCCGAGGGATACCCGGGGCGCCGCTACTACGGCGGCTGCGAGTACGTGGACGTCATTGAGCAGCTGGCCATCGACCGCGCCAAGGAACTCTTCGGTGCCGGCTTTGCCAACGTGCAGCCGCACTCCGGTGCCCAGGCCAACGCGTCGGTGATGCATGCGCTGATCCGCCCGGGTGACACCGTGCTGGGGCTCTCCCTGGCCGACGGCGGCCACCTCACTCACGGCATGAAGATCAACTTCTCCGGACGGCTGTACAACATCGTTCCCTACGGCGTGGACGAAACCACCCACACCGTGGACATGGACGACGTCGCGCGCCTGGCCCGTGAGCACAAGCCGAAGCTCATTGTTGCCGGCTGGTCCGCCTACGCCCGGCAGCTGGACTTCGAGGCATTCCGTGCCATCGCTGACGAGGTGGGTGCCTACCTCATGGTGGACATGGCGCACTTCGCCGGACTGGTCGCGGCCGGACTGCACCCCAGCCCGGTTCCGCACGCCCATGTGGTGACCTCGACGACGCACAAGACCCTGGCGGGTCCGCGCGGCGGCATCATCCTCTCCAATGACGCGGACATCGCCAAGAAGATCAACTCAGCGGTGTTCCCCGGCCAGCAGGGCGGCCCGCTGGAGCATGTGATCGCCGGCAAGGCTACCGCACTGAAGATCGCCGGCACGCCCGAGTTCCGCGAACGCCAGGAACGCACTCTCGCCGGTTCGAGGATCCTCGCCGAGCGGCTGCTGTCCGGCGACGTCGCTGCCAAGGGTATCTCGGTGGTCTCCGGGGGCACTGACGTGCACCTGGTGCTGGTTGACCTGCGCAACGCGGAGCTGGACGGCCAGCAGGCCGAGGACCGCCTCGCGCAGATCGAAATCACGGTCAACCGCAACGCCGTGCCGTTCGACCCGCGGCCCCCGATGGTCACCTCGGGTCTGCGGATCGGCACCCCGGCGCTGGCCACCCGCGGTTTCGGGGAGGAAGCGTTCCGTGAAGTCGCAGACATCATCGCGCTGGCCCTGATCGCCGGCGACGGCGAGGACCTCAGTGCACTCAAGGACCGCGTCCACGCACTGGCCGCGGCCCACCCGCTCTACCCGCAGGTCGCCGACCTGTCCGGAGCACCCGCCCGCGCCTAACCGGCGCGAACCAAAGGACACCGCATGGCTGTAGGCGTATTCGACCTCTTCACCGTAGGCATCGGCCCCTCGAGCTCCCACACCGTGGGGCCGATGCGGGCGGGCGCGGCCTTCGCCGCGGAGCTTGCCGACGCCGGTGTCCTTGGTTCCGTGGCCGGTCTCCGCGTGGATCTTTACGGGTCCCTCGCGGCGACCGGCCGCGGGCACGGAACTTTTCCCGCCGTCCTGCTCGGCCTGGAAGGCTTCGCTCCGGAAGAGATCCTCCCTGATGAGATGGAGGAACGGCTCGCCGAGATCGAAGCCAGCGGCAAGATCTCGCTGGCCAACCAGCTTGAGCGGGCCGGCGGCGTCGCGGTGGTCCTCGAATACGGGATTGAAGACATGGTGCTGCACCCGCTTACCGTCCTGCCCCGGCACACCAACGGCATCCGGTTCGCGGTTGCCGGCGCGGACGGTGAACTCCTCCACGAAGCGACGTTCTTCAGCGTGGGTGGCGGGTTTATTGTGCGCGACGGCGAGGAGGAGACGGCCGCCGTCGAGCTTGAAGCCTCCAAGCAATCCCTGCCGTACCCGTTCCGCACCGCCGTTCAACTGCTGGAACACTGCACGGACAACGGGCTGTCCATCAGCGAGGTGATGCTGGCGAACGAGCTGGTATCCCGCTCCGAGGAGGAGATCCGGGCCGGGCTGCTGCACATTCGCGATGTGATGGACCAGTG
This sequence comes from Arthrobacter sp. IK3, assembly GCF_051337705.1. Lineage (NCBI taxonomy): Bacteria > Bacillati > Actinomycetota > Actinomycetes > Micrococcales > Micrococcaceae > Arthrobacter > Arthrobacter sp. IK3. The sequence goes on from NZ_JBPPSW010000007.1 coordinate 36,945, forward strand.
CAAGGACTCAGCCATTTCCCGCACCGGCCTGCTGCCCGGCGGGCTGAAGGTCCGGCGCCGGGCACCGCAGTGGCACACCCGCCTGCGCGAGGAGGATCCCACGCGGGACCCGCGTTTCTGGCAGGAATGGGTCAACCTGGTGGCGCTGGCCGTTAACGAGGAAAACGCCTCCGGCGGCCGCGTTGTTACCGCGCCGACCAACGGTGCCGCGGGCATCATCCCCGCTGTGCTCTTCTACGCCACGCACTACGGCCCCGGCATGGACACGGCCACGCAGGAACAGAAGGACGACGCCGTCGTCCGTTTCCTGCTCGCTGCCGGCGCGATCGGGGTGCTCTACAAGGAGCAGGCTTCGATTTCCGGCGCGGAGGTGGGTTGCCAGGGCGAGGTGGGATCGGCGTCGTCCATGGCTGCCGCGGGCCTTGCCGAAATCCTGGGCGGAACGCCCGAACAGGTTGAGAATGCCGCGGAAATCGCCATGGAACACAACCTCGGCCTGACCTGCGATCCGATCGGCGGCCTGGTCCAGGTGCCCTGCATCGAACGGAACGCGATCGGCGCCGGAAAGGCGGTCAACGCCGCGAAGATGGCCCTTTGGGGCGACGGCGAGCACCGTGTCTCCCTGGACGAAGTCATTGTGACCATGCGGGAAACCGGACGGGACATGAGCTCGAAGTACAAGGAGACGGCGATGGGCGGCCTGGCCGTGAACGTGGTGGAGTGCTGACCTCCGCGGGTTGAGGCGGGCCTGTCCGAGTGGTAGACAGTAAGGACGCTTAGTAAGTTGCCGACCGGAAGGAAAGCATCATGACCGAACGCGGAAACAGCACCCATGGGCGCCGCATGGATGAGGAAATGAAGCACGAAACGCGGAACCTCACCCGTAACGCCGCTCCGGACCACGCCCAGGAATGGCGCCAGCCCGAACCGCTGGCGGATGACACGGACAGCGCCGAAGTCCAGGAAGTGCTCGGCGGGCCTCAAGGAACCGAAGCTTCCACGCTGCAGCCGGAGGGGGACGACTGAGAATGCCGAAGACCACCAAGGCCGGCAAGGCCAAAAAGAGCGAGCTGCCGTCAACCCTGGAACGTTCAGACCAGAAGGCGCAGGACACATTCGCGAAGACCTACGACTCCGCGATGGATGAGTACGGGAACGAGCAGCGGGCCGCGCAGACCGCGTATGCCTCGCTGAAGCACACCTACGAAAAGGTCGGCGACCACTGGGAGCCCAAGGACTCGAAGGGCCCCTCGGACAAGAAGGCTGAAGAGGGCAGGCGCTCCAACGCGAAGACCGCCGGGGGAGTGGATGCCAATGCCACCAAGGACCATCTGTACGACGTCGCATCCAAGCTGGAGATTACGGGCCGGTCCCGTATGACCAAGGATGAGCTGGTTGAGGCCATCCAGAAGGCCAACGAGAAGGAAACCCGGAAGAGCCGGTCCTAGCCGCGGCCGAGGTAGGGCATGCCGGCTGCCGTGAGCACCACGGAGCCCGGATTGGCCGACGCCGGCAGTCCGGCCATGAACACGACCATCCGGGCCGCTTCTTCCGCCGGGAAGGTCGGTTCTGCTTTGCGGGTGCCGTCCGGCTGCAGCGCGCCTCCGGCGGTGATGCCGTCCAGCAGCTCCGTGGCAGCGTTGCCGATGTCGATCTGCGCGCAGCTGATTCCCCAGGCGCGGCCGTCCAGGTCAATCGACTTGGTGAGCCCGGTGACGGCATGCTCGGTGGCGGTGTAGGCCGCGGCCAGCGGGCGGGGAGCAACGGCGGAGAGGGAGCCGTCATTGATGATCCGGCCGCCGGGGTGGTCCTGTTCCTTCATTTGCCGGACCGCCCGCCGCAGCGCAGAGCATGGTGCCGGTCAGGTTCACTGCGATGGTTTCGTTCCAGTCGCCGAGGCTGATCTGGTCCACGGAACCCGACGGGCCGAAGCTGCGGCATTGTTGAACAGCACGTCCACCCGGCCGAAAGCCGCGGCGGCCTCGAAACTCATGACCATATCCTGCCGTACCCATCGAGATAGCAGAAAGTGCCCGTTTCAGCGCTGAAACGGGCACTTTCTGCCATTTCGGTGAGAAGGGCAGGCAGGGGCGTTGACCGGCCGGACCGGCGCGCCTAGTGTCTACCCAACTTGTCTACGGGCAGGACCGGATCCAACCGGCCCGGCAAAAACAAAGGGGTTTTTGTGCATTTTCCGGCAGCGCAGTACGAACAGGTCCTTGATCCTATTGGCGATTCCCTGGTGCTTTCCGCCATCCTCGCCGCGCTCCCGCTCCTCCTGCTCTTCGTGATGCTCGGCGTCTTCCGGCTCAAGGCCTACCAGGCGGGCATCATCTCGCTGGTCCTGTCCATCCTGCTGGCGCTGTTCGGCTGGGGTATGCCGTTGGACCAGACCCTCTCTGCCACCGCCCTGGGTGCGTTCTACGCAATCTTCCCGATCCTGTGGATCCTCATCAACGCCCTGTGGATCTACAACCTCACGGTGGCAACCCCGTGGTTCGACGTACTGGGACGGACCATCCGCTCCATCTCCGATGACCTGCGGATCCTGTCCATCCTGATCGCGTTCTGTTTCGGCGCCCTGCTCGAATCGCTGGCTGGTTTCGGCGCCCCGGTAGCCATTGCCGCCGCGATGCTGATGGCCTCCGGCATGAAACCGCTGAAGTCGGCGATCGTGGCGCTGCTGGCCAACACGGCGCCGGTGGCATTCGGTGCCATGGCCGCGCCCATCATCGCGCTGAACGGCGTCACCGGCATTCCCCTGCAGGAGCTCTCCTCCATGACCGGGCGGCAGACGCCGTTTATCGCCCTCGTGGTCCCGCTGATCCTGGTGTTCCTGGTGGATGGCAAGCGCGGTGTGCGGCAGACGTGGCCGGTGGCCCTGGTGGCCGGCATCGTCTTCGGCCTGGCGCAGTTTGTGGCTTCCAACTTCTTCGTCGTGGAACTGACCGACGTCGTGGCGGCCGTCGCCACGGTGATCGCGGTGCTCGCAATGCTCCGGGTCTGGCAGCCGAAGGAACTGATCGGCATGTCCGGGGAAGCGATGGACGACGACGCCGGTGCGGTGCGCGGTGCCGCCGCCGGAGAACGTGCGGGCGAAGGCGCTGCTGAGGAAGGAACCGACACGCTGACCCGCACAGGCGGAGACGGCAGCACCTCGCAGGCTTCCGGAAGCGGCGGCTCTGGGCGGCGGTCTGCCGCCAGCGGCGGGAGCGAGGGCTCCGCAGGAGAAGGCGGACGCGATAACGCACGGCCGCCGGCCCGCAGCGTCTGGCTCTCCGTGGCCCCGTACCTGATCATCATTGTGGTCTTCTCCCTCGCGCAGATCCCCGCCATCAAGGCATGGCTGACCCAGGTGGGCGGTGTTACCTTCCATTGGCCGGGCCTGGACGTGGTGAATTCTTCCGGAGATCCGGTGGGGGCGCAGAACCTGCGCTTCGACCACCTGAAGGCCACCGGAACGCTGCTGCTGATCTCCGGGATCCTGACCATGGTTCTCTACCGGATTGCACCCGCGAAGGGGATCCGGATCTACGGCGAGACCCTGAAGACCCTGCGCTGGACGATCGTCACAGTCTGTTCGGTGCTCGCGCTGTCCTTCGTGATGAACCTGTCCGGACAGACCACCACCCTCGGTGTCGCGCTCGCCTCCGCCGGCGGCTTCTTCGCACTCCTGTCTCCGCTGCTGGGCTGGATCGGCGTGGCGCTGACCGGGTCGGACACGTCGTCGAACTCCCTGTTCGGGCAGCTGCAGGTCGCGGCCGCCGAGGAGACCGGTCTTTCGCCCACCCTGATGGCGGCGGCGAACTCCTCCGCCGGGGTGCTGGGCAAGATGCTGTCGCTGCAGAACCTGGCCATTGCGGCCGCGGCCGTGGGCCTCAACGGGGTGGAGGGCACGCTGCTGCGCAAGCTGATCGGCTGGTCCCTGGGCCTGCTGGTCGGGATGACCCTGTTGATCTGGTTGCAGTCCACGCCGGTGCTCGGCTGGATGGTCCCGTAGGTTGGCAAGTCAAGGAGAACGTGTGAGTACGAAGCCCATGAACGCTTCCGGCATTCCTGTCGCGGATGGGGCGGCCGCCGTGCTGGGCGCGGCAGCCAGGTTTTCCGTTGACCAAGGGGACCGGCTGGCGGCCAGCACGGACCGATCCGGCTTCGTGGCTGAGAGCATCCCGGACGGAGTGGTCTTCGCCCAGGACGCCGGGGAAGTAGCCGAAGTCCTGCGCCGGGCCAGCGCCCACCGGATACCGGTGGTTCCCCGCGGGGCCGGAACAGGGCTGGCAGGCGCCTCGTCTTCCCGGCAGGGCGAAATCGTGCTGGACGTGTCCGGCATGGACTCGATCCTGCGGATCGATCCGGAGGAACAGCTCGCCGTCGTGCAGCCCGGCGTGCTGAATGCTGAGCTGAACGCTGCCGCCGCTGAGTACGGGCTGTTCTACGCCCCGGACCCGGCCAGCACCGCCATCTGCTCCATCGGCGGGAACATCGCCACGAACGCCGGCGGGATGCGCTGCGCCAAATACGGCGTCACGCGCGAAGCCGTGCTGGCGCTGCGCGTCATCCTTGCGGACGGGAGGGAACTGCGCACCGGCCGGGAGACCATCAAGGGCGTGAGCGGTTATGACCTGAACGCCCTGATGATCGGGTCGGAAGGGACCCTGGGAATCGTCGTCGAAGCAGCCCTGCGGCTGCGTCCGCTGCCCGTGCAGACCGCCACGGTTGCGGCCTTCTTCCCGAACGTTGAACAGGCGGCCCGGGCGGCGTCGGCCGTTGTTGCGGCGCGGATCCAGCCGTCCATGATGGAGCTGATGGACGGCCAGACCCTGGAAGCAGTGGACGCTGCTTTGGGCACGGACTACCGCTCCCGCGGTGCTTCCTTCCTGCTGGTTCAAACGGACGGACACGGCGCCTTCCTGGAGCAGGACGTGGTGATGGACGCCGTCTCATCGTTCGGGATCTGTGAACGGGCGGTCGACGACCAGCAGGCGGCCGCGCTGGTGACCGCCCGCCGGGAAGCTATCCCCTCACTCGAAAAGCTCGGCAGGGTTTCGGTTGGGGACATCGGGGTGCCGCGCGGGAAACTGGCCGACGTCGTCTCCGGGCTGGAGGCGATCGCCGAACGCACGGGGGTGCGCATCTTCACCATCGCCCATGCCTCCGACGGCAACCTGCACCCGATGATCGTGATGGACCCGGAGGAGTCCGTGACGGAGGGGCCGCCCAAGGTGGCGCTGGGGGAGATGTTCCACCTGGCCAAGTCCCTGGGCGGCACGCTCACCGGAGAACACGGCATTGGCCTGCTGAAACGGGACTGGCTCCAGGAGGAGCTCGGGAACGTCTCGCTGGAAGTCATGCACACCATCCGCGCCGCGCTGGATCCGCTGGGCATCCTCAACCCGGGCAAGGCCATCTAGGAGCCGGTTGCCCTACTCGAAGACCAGTGAGACGCGCAGGTTCTCAATGGGAGCGGGGCCCAAGCCGTAAACCCACAGGACGAGCTTCTGGTTCTGCTCCACGGCCAGCGATCCAGTGCGCCCGCATTGGGAGGTAGTCGTGCAGGACATGAGGGGTTGGAACAGGCCGTCACGGACGAGGTACACGTCGATGAGGCTGCTCCGTTCCGTCATCTCGACTCTCATCTCGGTGATGGTCCCTGCGCGCGGCATTCGAATTTCGTTAGCCTCTCGGGAACTGGAGGGAGCCACCGAGCCGGCGATCGGGAAGTAACCCGCACTGTTAGTGAGAGCTGTGGGATCTATGGTGCCGGGCAGGAAGCTGACGAAGACCGTCCCTGCCCCTGCCGGTCCGGCCGGGCCGGCGGGCCCGGTATCGCCGGTGTCGCCCTTATCGCCCGGCGGTCCGGCTGGCCCTGCCGGCCCCTGGGGCCCTGCAGGTCCCTGTGGTCCGGCCGGGCCAACCTGACCTTCTGGTCCCGCAGCACCGGTGGTTCCCGCTGGGCCCGGGTCACCCTGATCACCTTGAAGGCCTTGCGCGCCTTGAGGGCCCATGGGTCCCTGCGGGCCAATCAGGCTTTGAGACCCACCCGGCCATGTTCCCGCCGTCTTGGGGCCGTAGATGGCGAAGGTTGCGGTGTCGAGGTAGAAGTCGCCGTCCACGCCCACGTTATTTGAGGGAGCCCCGGATCCGTTGTGGATGCTGTTCCCATCCCGGCCGGGAAGGCCGGCGGGTCCAGTGGGACCGGCTGGGCCCGGTTCGCCGGCGGGCCCGGTGGCACCGTCGGCACCGTCGGCACCGTCCGCTCCGTCCGCTCCGTCAGATCCGGCCGGTCCCGCCGCTCCGTCCGCTCCCGCCGCCCCCGCCTGGCCCGCCGCCCCGGCCGGTCCCGCCTGGCCAGCCGCCCCGGTCTTGCCGGAAGCGCCCGCCGGTCCCGCCAGTCCCGGAACACCGGCCGGCCCGGATTCTCCAGGCTTGCCGTCGGTGCCCGGTTCGCCCTTGCCTCCCTTGGCATCGGCTGACGCTGAAGCTGACGCTGAAGCTGACGCTGACGCCGCGGGCGACGCCGACACCGCCACGCTGGGGACCTCCCCGTCAGCTCCGGCAGCCAACCAGGACACCGGGATACTGCCCGGGCCGCAATCGAGCTCCCCGGGTGATGTGGCAATGCTGGTGAATTGCAGCGAGGTGTCGTCGAGGCAAGCGTGATAGGAGGCCGCAGCCGAAGAAGCGGGTGTGCAGGCGGAGAGTGCCAGGACGGCAGCGGCGGCTGCGGCAAATACCGGCACAAGCCGGGGGGCGGGGCGGTTCACGGGGATCTCCTGGGTCGTCTGTCGGGACAGGGCGGGGGACAAGGGCTGAACCTGCCAGGTGCGGTCCTCCCCCAGCGGGTCCCGCATGCCGTAAACAGCAGTAAATAGATAAAGACCAATTATGGACTTCGTCCAGACAGTTATATGCCATCTTTTGGACGGCGTCCAGAAATTCACACGCTTCTCGCGATGATGACGGAGGCCACAAAAAACAGCAGCCGCCCGAAAGGGGCAGCTGCTGTTTCGATAATCCGGGCCGGGACGCCGCTAGCTGCGGCTGGCCGGTTCCGGTTCGTGGTGGTCAACGTGCGGGTGGCGGCGCTCCAGAGAGGAGCCTTCGACGTCGACGTCCGGCAGGATCTTGTCCAGCCACTTCGGCAGCCACCAAGCCTTGTCCCCGGCCAGGTGCATCAGCGCCGGGATCAGCAGCATGCGGACCACGAAGGCGTCCAGCAGCACACCGAATGCCAGCGCGAACCCGATTGGACGGATCATGGCGCTGTGGGAGAAGACGAAGCCGCCGAACACGGAGACCATGATGATCGCCGCAGCGGTCACCACGGCGCGTCCGGCGCGGACACCCTGCACCACGGCAACCCGGGAGGGGGCACCGTGGGCGTAGGCCTCCCGCATGCCGGAGCCGATGAACAGCATGTAGTCCATGGCCAGGCCGAACAGGATGCCCACCAGGATGGTAGGCAGGAAGTTCAGGATCGGGCCCGGTGTCTCCACGTTGAAGACCCCGGAGAGCCAGCCCCACTGGTAGATCGCCACGACGCCGCCCAGGGCGCCGAAGTAGGAAAGCACGAAGCCCAGCGTGGCAATGACCGGAACGTAGATGGACCGGAACACCAGGATCAGGATCAGCAGTGACAGGCCCACCACTACGCCAAGGTAGATCGGCAGGGCGTCGGAGAGCTTGTCTGAAATGTCGATGTTGCCCGAAGCGGTTCCGGCCACGCCAATCTCGTACTCGCCGTTCAGCGGGGACATGTCCCGCAGGGTGTGCACCAGGTTCTCGGTGGACTCACTCGTGGGACCTTCTTCGGGAACCACCTGGAAGGCGATCGTGCTGCCGTCTTCCGAGGAACCGATCGGCGCGACGGCGGAAACGCCGTCCTGTTCGAAGAGGATCCCGGCGATCTCCGCCTGGACAGCGGTTGCCTCCGCGTCGGCCGGCTCGGAGTCCAGCTCGGCCACCACCAGTAGGGTGCCGTTCTGGCCCTCGCCGAACTTCTCCGACAGCGTGGAGTAGGCCCGGTACTGCGTGGAGTCATGCGCCTCGGAGGACCCGTCCGGAAGCCCGGTGCGCAGATCCAGGGCGGGAATGGCGATCACCAGCAGGGCGGCAATCGAAACCAGTGCCGTGAGCACGGCGCTCACCGTGGACATTGGCTTCGCCGAACCCGGTACGGCCGTGGGAGAGGCTGCTTCCGCGGCGGGGGACACGGCGGCACGTTCCTTTTTGCTGAGGATGCGCATGCCGGTCAGCTTCAGCAGTGCCGGGGTGAGCGTTACAGCGATCATCACGGCAATCGCGATGCACGCAGCACCCACGGTGCCCATGAGGCCAAGGAATGGAATGCCGGTGATGTTCAGGGCCAGCAGGGCAATCAGCACGGTTGAGCCGGCGAAGACGACGGCGTTGCCTGAGGTGCCGTTGGCCAGGCCGATCGACTCCTCCAGGTCATAGCCCGCCTTCAGTTGGCGGCGGTGCCGGTTCACAATGAACAGCGCGTAGTCGATGCCGACGGCCAGGCCGAGCATCAGGCCCAGCACCGGAGTCACTGAGACCATTTCCACAACGCCGGAGAACGCCAGGGCGCCCAGGGCACCGATTCCGACGCCGATCAGGGCGGTGATCAGCGGCAGTCCCGCACCGACCAGCGTGCCGAGCATGACCACCAGCACAACGGCCGCGACAACCAGGCCGATGACCTCGCCGATGCCGAAGATGGTTGGGATGCCCTGGGCGATGTCCGTGGAGAAGTCGGCGGTGACGCCCTCAACCGGGGCGTCGTCGAAGACCGCCACGAGGGCATCCTTCGTTTCCTGGGTGACCTCCATCTGGGTGTCCTCGAAGACCACCGTCACAATTGCGGCGCTGCCGTCCTCGGAAACCATGCGGATGTTCTGGGCCATGTTGAGCAGGGCGGCTCCCTGTTCCAGCTGCGGAGCCTGCTCTTCCGCGGCGGCGGCCTGCGCCTCGAGTTCGGCCCGGCCGGCATCAATCTGGGCCTGCTGGGCGTCCAGCTGCGGCTGGGCCGTTTCGAGTGCGCCGGCTGCTTCCGCCTGTGCACGGGCGGCGTCGAGCTGCTGCTGGCCGGCATCGAGTTCGGCGCGTGCCGCCTCCAGCTGGGCGCGGCCGGCGTCGAGCTGTGCCTGGCCTTCCTCCAGCTGGGTGCGCTGAGCGTTCCGCTGGGCTTCGGTGGCGAAGGGGTCCACGGCGTTTTCGACGCCGTCGACCTCGGAGGCATCGGCCGCCAGCGCAGCGATGGCGTCCTTCTGCTCCTGGGTGAAGGGCGAGCCGTCCTCGGTCTGGAAGACCACGGAGCCGGTTCCGCCGGAGGCTTCCGGCAGTTCCTGCTGGAGGCGGTCTGTCACCTGGGTGGTGGGTGTGCCCGGGATGGAGATGGCGGTGGAGAGGGTGCCGCCGAAGAGTGCGAACGCTATGCCGGCGATTGCCAGCACGGCGATCCACACTCCCAGCACGGTGCGGGCACGCCGTGCGGCGCCCCGCCCCAGGCGGTAGAGGAATTCAGCCATTTGGAAGGTCCTTATCGAAAAACTTGGGTTTTGCTGCGGACGGGGGCGGCGGAGGTGAACCGCCGCGAGCGAAAACTTAGGGGCTGCCCGGGGGAGTGCCGGAGCCTACTCCGGTACGAAGGGCAGCAGTGAGCCGCTGGAGCAGTTCGATCCAGGCGGTGCGGGAATCAGGGGTGTTGACGGCGCCGGTCAGGGAGCTCCAGCGTTCATAGAGCACGCTGATTCCGCCGGCGAAAGTGCCCACCAGAAGCTGGATGTCTTCCGGATCGGATTCCGGGTGGCGGGAGGTGAGGGCGGAGATCACCTGGTCTCCGGCGAGGGTCACGGAGCGGAAGGCCATGATGGCCTGCTGCGGCGAAGACCGGGTGTCTGCCCGGCCCAGGACCTCGGTGAGGTAGGAAACCGCCTCGATGAACCTGGGCGAACTGACCAGGTCCACCAGGTCATCCAGGGGAGAGTGCCCGGCCGGTGCCGTGCCTTCCGGCAGCATGAGGGAGGAAGCGACGACGCCGGTGCCCACCTCGGTAACGACGTCGTCCAGAGAGGCGAAGTGGTTGAAGACTGTGCGACGGGAGACGTCTGCCCGCTGTGCGAGTTCATCCACGGAAAAATCGGTGCCGCGGCGCTCGGAGAGCAGGTCAGCGCAGGCGTTGACTATCGCCTGGCGGTGCTTGCTCTTGAGGGCAGACCGGCGGTCGGGAGAGGTACTGGCAGAAAGCACACTCCTACACTAAGTGCATCGTTGCACCGGGTGCAACTAATCCCGTTCCGGCTCCGAAGCCTCACGCGCCCGTCCGGCAGCGGACAAGCGCCGCGATCCGAGGAAGTGCACCAGCACTCCCGCGCCAACCAGGGTGAGCGCGGCTCCTCCGTAGACGGTGGCCAGTGAATAGACCCCGTCCGGGGCGCCGGAAAACAGCCGGCTCAGGAGCCCGGGAATCTGCGGCCCGGCGAACAGGAGCACCGTCAGCAGCGGCCCTCCGGTCAGCCAGCCGCTGCGGCCGGGCTGCGTGTTTTTCCCGCTGCTCTGCTCACTCATGGCTTAAGTCTTCCAGATTTCCGGGCGGGGCGTTTTCCGTCCCCGGCCGGCGCTGCGTATCAGGCGAGTGCCGAGGGAAAATTGCCGGCCTGAGATACCATCGCGGGATTCTGCGAAGCAAACCCGGGTGCATCGGAGGAGTAACGGTGATCACACCTGGGGGTTCCGCATTGGGGTATCGCCGGGCCGGAAAGTAGGCTCGACCGTATGGCTCCCTTCCGAAACAGCCGCGCTGCGGCGCTGCCCGCGAAATTGTCCCGTTCCTGGCTGCTGGCTTCTGCCGCGGACGAAGCACATTTTGCTCCCGCGCTGGCCTCGGAAGCGGACTCTGTCGTATTCGACATGGAGGACGCAGTTCCCGCCGAAGGCAAGGCAGAGGCACGTGAGCGCGTGGTGGAGGCCCTCTCCACCGGCATGACTGCCTGGGTGCGCGTCAACGGCATCGAAACCGATTACTGGGCCGATGACCTGGCTGCCCTGTCAAAGGCACCCGGCCTGCGCGGCGTCATGCTGGCCATGACCGAAAAGCCGGAGCAGGTCACGCACACCGCCATGCGGCTGCAGGCCGGCACCCCGGTGCTGGCGCTGGTCGAGTCCGCGCTCGGCATCGAAAACGCGACGGCGATCGCCAGTGCTCCGGGCACCTTCCGCCTGGCATTCGGCGTCGGCGACTTCCGCCGCGACACCGGCGCGTCCGATGACCCGATGGCACTGGCGTACGCCCGCTCCAAGCTGGTGGTGGCCTCCCGCGTGGGCCAGCTTCCCGGCCCGATCGACGGCCCCACGCCGGGCACGCTGGGCGAGAAGCTGCTGGACGCGTGCAAGGTGACCGCATCAATGGGCATGACCGGCAAGCTCTGCCTGATGCCCGAGGCGGCGGACACGATCAACAAGGGCCTCTCGCCGAGCGAATCCGAAATTGTCTGGGCCCACGAACTGCTCGAGGCACACGCCGCCGGCGCAGTGGTGGGCGACGGCTCCTACCTGCCGCGCCTGGCCCGGGCCCAGAAGATCTCTTCCCTGGCGGACTCCTACGGTCTCTGGAACGCCTAGTTCCGGGGGCGTTTCAGAGAACGGGCTGCTCCAGCACGCTTCCGGTCAGGGTGTGCGCGGAGTCTTCGCCATAGTCCGCTGAACTGAAGTGCAGAGCGGAACAGCAGCACCTGCGCCACCCTCCAGTGCTTACCGCTCCACCAGGATGCCGTCTTCGTCCGCGTAGAGCACCGCGCCGGGCCGGAAGATGACTCCGCCGAACTCCACCGGAACGTCCACCTCTCCCACGGAATCCTTGGCGCTCTTGCGCGGGTTGGAGCCGAGGGCCTTCACGCCCAGCGGCAGCTTGGCAACGGCGGCCCGGTCACGGATCGGGCCGTGGATGACGACGCCGGCCCACCCGTTGTGGACCGCTGCCTCGGCGATCATGTCCCCCATCAGGGCGGTGTTCAGCGAACCCCCGCCGTCCACCACCAGTACCGCGCCGTTGCCCGGTGAGTTCAGGGTGGACTTCACCAGGCCGTTGTCCTCATGGCAGCGGATGGTGCGCACCGGGCCGGTGAAGCGGGTGGAGCCGCCGAGGTCCTGGAACTGGAGGGAGACCGAAGCCAGGGCTTCGCCGTGTTCGTCGTAGAGGTCTGCTGTGCTCTTTTCCATGGCACATACTGTGCCACAGGACACATCCGGGCCGCGTGGACGCGGCGGGCTGTCGAAGGTACCGCTTAGGCGTGCTTGGCTGCGGCCTGGGATTTGAGCAGGTCCACAACCTCCAGCAGCTCCTCCACTGAACCCGAGGTGGGGGAGTCCTCACCCTGGGGCCAGCCGCCGGGCAGGCCCTCGTTGTAATACAGTCCGTCGCCCAGCAGCATGATGGCGCGGGCAATGGCCTGGTCTCCCACTTCGTCGAGAATCAGGTTGAACCAGTCGCGGTGGATCCGCTGGAGCAGCTCGGAGGCGGCGGCGTCGTTGGCCTGCGCCAGGCGTACCGCGGCAATCAGCGCACGGTCCAGGCCGCTGTCCACGTAGACGGAGGTGCGGACCAGGAAGCGTGCCGGACCCTCGGCGTCGGTGCGCATGCGCTCCAGGTCCGCAGCGGCAAGGACCCGCAGGCGGTCAAGGATCCCGGTGGCCAGGGCCTCCTTGTTCTTGAAGTGGTACAGCAGTCCGCCCTTGGAGACGCCGGCAAGTGCGGTCACGGCGTCGAGCGTTGCCCCGCGGGGTCCCTCATTGATCAGCAGATCCTCGTAGGCGGAGAGGACGCGTTCCCGGGCGGGTGTCTGTTCAGGCATGGCTTTACGCTAGCCCATTCCGTGCTGTACAGTCTAGACGGTACAGTAACGTACGGGTAGACCCCGCTGGTTGCTGGCATGTCTTTTTAACCCATCATTTTCGGCAGGCGGAGCCCTGCCAGGTCCAAGGAGGAATTGTGCCTGCGGTACAGGAACGGCCCGTGCTTCAGCGGGCCGGAAAGCGTGAATGGCTGGGACTGGCGGTGCTGATGCTCGCCGTCCTGCTGGTTGCGGTAGACAACACCGTGCTCAGCTTTGCCGTCCCGTCCCTGTCCCGTGCCCTGGCGCCGACCGGAACGGAACTGCTCTGGATCATCGACATCTACGCGCTGATCCTGGCCGGCCTGCTGGTCCCGATGGGCAGCCTCGGGGACAGGCTCGGCAGGCGGAAGCTGCTCATGATCGGTACGGCCGGTTTTGGCCTGGTCTCCGTCGCGGCGGCCTTCGCTCCGTCTGCCGGAGCGCTGATCGGTGCCCGCGCCCTGCTCGGCTTCTTCGGTGCCATGCTGATGCCGGCCACACTGTCCATCATCCGCAACATGTTCGTGGTGCCCGGCCAGCGCCGGATCGCGATCGCCGTGTGGGCGGCCGGATTCTCCGGCGGTGCCGCACTGGGCCCGATTGTGGGCGGCACCCTGCTGGAACACTTCTGGTGGGGCTCGGTCTTCCTCCTCGCCGTTCCGGTGCTGATCCCGCTGCTGGTGTTCGGGCCCAAGCTGCTGCCCGAATCCCGTGACCCCAAGCCGGGCAAGGTGGATCCGGTCAGCATCCTGCTGGTCATGGCCACCATGTTCCCGCTGGTCTACGGCATCAAGTCCATCTCCACGCACGGCCTCGACGCCTACGCCCTGGTTCCGATGGCCGCCGGCCTGCTCTTCGGCGTTGCCTTCGTGCGCCGCCAGCTCAGCCGTTCCGAACCCATGCTGGATGTGCGCCTGTTCCGGAATCCGGTGTTCACCGGTTCCATCTCCGCCAACCTGCTGAGCGTCTTCGCCCAGGTGGGCTTCATCCTCTTCCTTTCCCAGCACCTGCAGCTGGTCCTGGGGCAGACGCCCCGCGAAGCCGGACTGATGATGCTCCCGGGCCTGATGCTCACCGTGGTGGCCGGCCTCGCCGTCGTCCGCGTGGTGCGCCGCGTGCGTCCGGCTTATGCCGTCGCCGCCGGCCTGACCTTCAGTGCCATTGGCTACACCGTGGTGCTGATGACCGGCCATGACGAGAGCCCGCTGGGACTGGTGATCGCCTTCATGATCCTTGGCATCGGCGTCGGCTCCGCGGAGACCATCTCCAATGACCTGATCCTCGGCAGCGTCCCGCCGGCTAAGGCCGGTGCGGCCTCGGCCATCTCCGAAACCGCCTACGAAGTGGGTGCCGTCCTCGGCACCGCTGTGCTGGGCAGCATCCTGACCGCCGGCTACCGCAACGGAATCGTGCTCCCGGACGGCATGGATCCTGCGGCGGCGTCCGCGGCGTCGGAAACGCTCGGCGGAGCGGTTGAAGCAGCCAAGGCGCTGCCCGGCCCGCAGTCCGCGGACCTGCTGGCCTCCGCCCAGGCCGCCTTCGACTCGGGTGTGGTGGCGACGTCGCTGATCGGCATTGCGCTGATGGTGGCCGCCGCGGTGGGCGCCCTCTTTATGCTGCGCCGGGTGGCGGCGGACCAGGATGCGGCGTCCGACGGCGATGCGGCGCCTTCCGCCGCGCCGGAGTCCGCACTTGCCGCGTCCGGCACTGCGCTCGACGATGCGCCCGCTGAAACTGCCGCCATCTCCAAGGGTGCCGGCAGTGTGGAACTCCAGACCGAACGGGCGGAGCAGGACGCCTGCTCGCCCCGCCGCTAGCGGAGAACTCCTAGTCCGCTTCCGGCGGATGCACGATCAGCACGGGGCAGTGGGCATGGGCTGCCGCAGCGGAACTGACTGACCCAAGCAGCAGTCCCGCAAAGCCGCCCCTGCCCCGGCTGCCGACCACCAGCATTTCCGCGCCCCTGCTGGCCTCCACCAGCACCTGCACCGGCTGGCCGGACACAACCAGCTTCTTCAGCCCCTCCGGAACGTCCTGGCCGAAGGCGGCCTGGAGGGTTTCTTCCAGTGCGCTCTGGGCCTCTACCCGGGGGGACCACTCGGCGGAAGCAATAGGCACGGCCAGCGCCACCGGGTAGGACCAGACCGTCACGGCCTCGATTCGGCAATCCAGCAGGTCAGCCAGCCGCCGCGCGGTCCGCAGTGCCACGAGGGAGAGTTCCGAACCGTCGACGCCGACGACGATTCGCTTGCGGGTGTCCTGTGCCATGGCCCTGGTCCTGTCTGTCCGCTGCGAATGTTTCCTGCAAAAAGTCTGAGGCCCAGCTGCCGTTTTCTCCAGAGGCGGGGATTGTTCGTACTATCAGCAGGTGCCAGCCAACGAGTCCCAGCCCCGTGCGGCAGCCCCGCTGGGAGCGGGCCTGCTGCTGGTGCTCGCGTTCCTGGCGGCTACCGGGCCATTCACCACGGACCTGTATCTGCCCTCCTTCCCGGGCATCGCCGCGGACCTGGATGTCTCGGCGTCGGGGGTCCAGTTGACCCTCACTGCGTTTTTCCTCGGCATGGCGGCCGGACAGCTGGGCTTCGGGCCGCTGTCTGACAAATACGGCCGCACCCGTCCGCTGCTTATCGGAACCGGGGCCTTCGTTCTTGCGTCCATTGCCTGTGCCACTGCGCCGAATCTGGGGGTCCTGATTGCCGCGCGCTTCGTGCAGGGCCTGTGTGCGGCATCCGGGCCGGTGATTGCCCGCGCCGTGGCTGCCGATCTCTCTTCCGGCCCCGCCGCGGCGCGGACCTTCAGCCTGCTCATGACCATCGGCGGTGTCGCTCCGGTGGTGGCGCCCGTCATCGGCGGGGTCCTGGCCGGGCTTTGGGACTGGCGCGGCGTGCTCTGGACGCTGGCCGGCATTGCGGCGCTGATGTTCATCTGCGCAGCGGCCGCGGTCCGTGAATCCCTGCCTGCCGAGCGCCGCTCCAGCGGCCCGCCCTTCGCCGGGCTGGGCGTGGTGCTGCGCCGCTGGCGGTTCCTGGGCTACGTGCTGCTCTTCGCAAGTTCCTTCGGGGTGCTGATGAGCTACATCTCGGCCTCCCCGTTCGTCTACCAGAGCATTATGGGCCTGGGGCCGGAGACCTACGGGCTGATGTTCGGCCTCAACGCCGCGGGGATGGTTGCCTCCGGGTTCATTGCCGCCCGGCTGAGTCGAAGCGTTCCGCCGCGCCGCACCGTCCTGCGGGCCGTGAGCGTACTGCTGGGGTTCGCCGCCGTCCTGTTGGTTCTGGTGGTCGCGGCTGTTCCGCCGCTGTTGCTCGCAGTGCCGCTGTTCTGCATGGTTTCCTCCCTGGGATTCATCATGGGGAATACGACGGCGCTGGCCCTGGCCCAGGCGGAAGGAGCCACCGGAAGCGGCAGCGCAGTGCTCGGCGGGGCGCAGTTCCTGATGGGTGCAATCGTCTCCCCGCTGACCGGACTGGGCGGAGAATTCACCGCCCTTCCGCTGGCCCTGGTGATGACGTCCTCGGCCCTGCTGGCGGCCACCGCCCTGTTCCTCACCCGCCAGCGGCATCCCGCGTAGACTGTGGGGACCATGCGACACATGAACAAGTTCCGCACGCCCATTGTCTGGCTCCTGATTATCGGCCTGGTTGGCAGCATCAGCGTCGGCTTCCTCGGCCTCTTCTTCTAGGCCCTTCCCCACCAGATTTCCGGCCCGGCCATCGGCCCGGGTTTGCCCGCCGGTGCCGCACCGCAATAGGATGCTAAGCATGCTTACCTAATGTAGGCGGCCGCCAGTTGCGGCTCCATATCCATGAAGAATGGGAAGTGGGGAAACTCAATGGCCAACGAAAACACTTCGGACCAGTACACATTCCAGGATCCGGTCAACCGGTATCCCTCCGTCAGTCCACCCAAGCAGGACCAGCCGGAACCCGGCCTTGATGCGGACCTCGAGCCCAAGACGGACCGCGGCGAGGACTCCTACCGCGGAACCGGACGGCTGGAAGGCCGCAAGGCACTGATTACCGGCGCGGACTCCGGAATCGGCGCGGCCGTGGCCATCGCTTTCGCCCGCGAAGGCGCCGACGTCGCGCTCTCCTACCTACCTGAGGAAGAGGAAGACGCCGCCAAAGTCATCCAGCTCATCAAGGACGCCGGCCGAACCGCCGTCGCGCTCCCCGGTGACCTCCGCGATGCCGGGTACTGCACCCAGGTGGTCGAGGATGCCGTAAAGGGCCTCGGCGGCCTGGACATCCTGGTGAACAACGCAGGCAAGCAGGTGGCCGTCGAAAACCTTGAAGACCTCAGCGACGAACAGCTCGATGACACCTTCAAGACCAACATCTACTCCTTCTTCCGGGTGACCAAGGCGGCCCTGCCGCACCTCCCGGCCGGATCGAGCATCATCAACTCCACCTCCATCCAGGCCTACAGCCCCTCTCCGCACCTGCTGGACTACGCCAGCACCAAGGCGGCGATCAACAACTTCACGAAGGGCCTGGGCCAGCAGCTGGCACCCAAGGGCATCCGGGTGAACGCGGTGGCTCCGGGTCCGTTCTGGACTCCGCTGCAGGTGTCCGACGGCCAGCCCAAGGATGCCCTGCCGGAGTTCGGCAAGGACACTCCGCTCGGCCGCGCCGGCCAGCCCACGGAGCTCGCGCCGGCGTACGTCTTCCTGGCGTCACCGGAATCGAGCTACGTGGTGGGCGAGACGCTCAACGTCAACGGCGGAATGCCTTCGCCCTAAACTCCTCCCAAAAGAAACCGGCCCCGCACTTGCGCGGGGCCGGTTTTTTTGCGCTCTGGGGGCACAGCAGCTTGTCCATGAATAACAGGCAACACGATTCACGTTCCCATCGGCTTATCTAAACGGAGGGCTCAGGTTGGGCGTTACAGCCAAAGACAGCCCAATCGCCCGGTCCTAGTGTGATGCATAGATCGGCTGCACCACCGGTCACGCGCAACCGGCAATGTGGCCGTTACTTGCCTTCCGGATGCGGCCCGCTGCACAACCCACGTGAGAGGACTTGGCATGCACGCCACCTTAGGAACCATTGAGACGGAACCTGTCCGTAACGGGCAGGGTGCTGGCCATGACGAGTACGCCCGACGCGCGTACGAAGCCGGCGCCAACTACCTTAGCGCCGTCGACGACATCCTGGATATCATCCGGAACGGACGTGCAGAGACCGAACGAATCGGGCAGGTTCCGACGGTCACGGTGGAGGCTATGCGCCGCGCCGGTGTATTCCGGGCGCTGACGCCCAGGCGTTACGGAGGCCTCGAAATGGCGCCCGACTGCTTCTTCGAAGGCATCATGAAGATCGCCGGTGCTGAATCCTCCGCCGGCTGGATTGGCGGGCAGCTCAATGTGCACTCGTTCGAGATCGCGCTTATGGACAAGCGGCTCCAGGACGAGTTCTGGCAGGACGGCCCGGACACGCGCGCTTCGAGTTCGTATGCCCCTACCGGCAAGTGGACGGAGGTCGAAGGCGGATACATCGTGAGCGGCACGTGGGGATTCTCCAGCGGCGTCGACCATGCCGACTGGGTCATTCTTGGTGGCGGCGACCGCAACTTCGTCATCCCGCGCACCGACTTTTCTGTGGCACAGGACAGCTGGGACGTTGCCGGCCTCAAGGGCACCGGAAGTAAATCCGTGACAGTAAACGACGCGTTTGTTCCCGACTACAGGGTTCATTTGCTGAGCAACACCTACAGTGACCAGAATCCCGGCTGGGAGGTCAACGACGGGCCTCTTTACCGGGTCTCGTTTATGTCCATCTTCAACTCCACCATGGCCAACTCCGCCATCGGCGCGACACTGGGCGGCCTGGAGGAGTTCATTACCGAAAGCAAGGTCCGACGGGCCCGGCGCGGCACAGGGGTGTCGGTCACCGAAAACCCTCATTTGCTGGTCCGCCTGGCGGGGGCAATCTCGATGGTGGAGACGGTGAAGAAACGGCATCTCCAAAACTGGCGAAGCCTGTTCGCAATCGCCTGCGACGGTGGAGTGGCGGATCCGGAACAACGCATGAAGGTGAGGTTTGAGGCGGCGGATTCCATTGCCATCAGTCTCAACGCCCTGCAGGAGATCTGGCCGGTGGCCGGAGCGGGTGCGATCCTCTCGACCAACCACCTGCAGACGGTTGTCCGGGATCTGCACGCGATGCGCGTGCACGGTTCGGCCGGCAGGGAGGCCGCCGCGACCTTGTATTCACAGTGTTTGCTGGGCTTGCCGGGTCCGAGCTTTGAAGACAGCCCGTCCATGCGCACCCTGGCGTACCA
Organism: Arthrobacter sp. IK3; assembly: GCF_051337705.1. Classification (NCBI taxonomy): domain Bacteria; kingdom Bacillati; phylum Actinomycetota; class Actinomycetes; order Micrococcales; family Micrococcaceae; genus Arthrobacter; species Arthrobacter sp. IK3. Next base: position 56,099 of record NZ_JBPPSW010000007.1, read on the forward strand.
CCGATGAGCGTCGTGGCGGCTCCGGGAGCCGAATACCACATCAGTGATCCCGTTCAGGACCGAAGGGCGTTCCGCAGTGCGCTGGGCCAGTACGGCACGGGCGTCGCCGTGATTACCACCCTTAACGGCGGCCTGCCTGTTGGCATGACCGTCAATTCGTTTGCCGCAGTGTCACTGGACCCGCCGCTCATCCTCTGGTCCGTGCAGAACACCTCGGGGAGGGCTCCAGTGTTCGTTGGAGCACAGCATTTTGCCGTCAATGTGCTCTCTGCCGATCAGGTGGATGTCTCTAGAATCGTCGCCTCTCCGCAGGGAGGGGCCGGTGCTTTCGAGCAGATCGCGTGGACCGAAGGCCTGGCCGGGGTTCCGTTGATCGAAGGAGCCATCGCCCGCTTTGAATGCCGGACGTACGATGTCCTGCCCGGCGGTGATCACCAGATCCTGGTCGGACACGTAGAGCGCTGCGCCGTGGCCGAGGGGGAGCCGCTGCTGTTCGTCCAAGGAGGCTACGCGGCATCAGCTCCCTTCCCTTCCTCTGGCCCCGGGAGCGAAGCCGCCACGGAAGAGACCTCGCCGGAGAGCGAGCCTGCTCCCTTCGCCCAGCTCGTGACCGCGGTGAATCACCGGCTTTCACGGGAATTCGATGAGCACAGGTCCCGTTTCGGCCTCAGCGCGGGCAGCAGCCGGGTGCTTAAGAGGCTCTCAACGGGGCCGCAGACCGTCGATGAACTTGTGTCTTCGGCGTTCCTGGGGCCGCAGGCCATCGAGGACGCGTTGAGCGAGCTCATCGAGGAGAACCTCGTCGAAGTCACCGGTTCGGGTTTCCGGCAGACACCTCAGGGCCGCACCCTCCGCCGGCAGGTAGCCGAGAATGCCCGCCGCTTCAACGAAGCCGCACTCTCAGGCATCCCGGAAGCCGACGTCGAAGCAGCCCACCGGGTGCTGACTGCGCTTGCCCGCAGCGATCAACCTATTCGGTTTCACCACACAAAGGAGAATGCATAATGATTGGTCTTGGCTTGGCATGTTCCCATGCGGCTGGAATGTTCCGTCCCCCGGAGCATTGGCAGAAGTGGATGACTGACAGGGTTGCTCCCGGCGTCTTTGAACGCTACCCGGAGGCGGCACGGCAGCGGGACAGCCTGGAGTACTGCAAAGAGCTCTATGCGCGGATCCACGAAGATTTCGCAGACATGCGCAAAGCGGTCGAGGAATACGAGCCCGACGTACTGGTCTTCATTGGCGATGACCAAGGCGATCTGTTCAACCTCTCGAACAACCCCACGCTGGCTATCTACACAGGCGAGGAAGAGATGTGGGGGCATCAGGCGTACGAGTGGGACGTTCCCATGAAAGACCGCGCAACCATTACCTTCAAGAACGACGTCGAGGTTGCCAAAGCCCTTGCGCACGGCCTGGTCAAGCGGAACTTCGATATCGCTACCCTGAACCGGTTCAACCCCCAGGGCCGGGACGGCTACGGGCTGCCTCACATGGCTGCCCGGATTGCTCCCGAGCTCGACCCGTCGCGTGAGATCCCGATCGTCTGCATCCTGATCAATGAGTACTACACCCCCCTGGCTGGAGGGGAACGGTGTGCCGACCTTGGCCGCGCGATCGCTGAGATCCTGAACATGCGGGAGGAAAAGATCGTTCTGGTCGCCTCTGGCGGACTGAGCCACTTCCCTTCTGATAAGGACTTCAACCGCGGCGACATCGATGTCCCGCTCGATAAGTGGGTCTTGGAGCGCGTCGAGCGGAACGACGTTGATGCTCTGGCCAAGCTGTTCAGTTTCGACTCGGACACCATGCGATCGGGTACAGGAGAGATCCGTGCCTGGATTTCGCTGGCTGCGGCGATGAACCGCCCCGGTGAGGTCATCGACTACCTGCCTGTCCACGCCTGTTTCACAGGTATTGGCTTCGCCAAATGGCCAGTCCTAGCCTGAACGGTTAACAATGCGCGCAGATGATTCTTCACTCATTGCCGAGTACTTCGGCTACGAATCCCGTTGGCTCTCCACCCGTCCGGGTGAGCACATTCATTACTTGGATGAGGGACGCCCGGACGGCGTCCCGGTGGTCCTGCTCCACGGCTCGGCCATCGGCATCACAGCAGCAGCGAACTTCTACCTCACCATCCCGGCCCTCGTAGCCGCAGGCCACCGGGTTATCGCCCCGGACCTCTACGGCTATGGCTTCACGGAGACACCCGGGGATGTTCCGGCAGTTCGGCCCAACCAGGTTGACCTGGTCGTCCGGCTCCTTGATGCCCTCGAGCTGCCAAAAGCCTACGTAGTCGGCAACTCACTCGGCGGGATGGTGCTCTCCAGCCTGGTACTGGAACATCCTGAACGGGTGGCAGGGGGAGTGGTGGTCGGGACCGGCGGAGCGAGATGGGAATCCGGATCACGGTTCGAGCCGAATCTGACTTCCCACAAGGACATGGGAGGGTACTCCCCGGCCATGGTCCGTCGGTCCATGGAACACCTTGTACATGATCCGCGCATGATTCCGGAGCCGCTGGTGGAGTTCCGAACACGAATGGCGGAACGTCCCGGGGCATATGAACAGCACCAGGAGTCCACTCGGCTAAGGGAAGCCAGCAAAGTGGACTATCCGTTTGCGGTGGACCGGGCCGGGGCCTGCCAGGTGCCAATGCTGTTCCTCTTTGGGCGGGAAGACAGGGTGAATCCGCCTGAAGACGCGCTGGCGGGAATGGAATCCTTCGCTAACGCGGATCTGGTGGTGTTCGGGCAGTGTGGTCACTGGACCATGGTTGAGCGAGCAGACGAGTTCAACCATTTTGTCCTCCGTTTCATCGCTGGATGGGACCGCCGAATCGTGGCACCCCCGCTGCAAGGGGATGCCTTGCGGATGTCCGGGTCGACGTCGGGCCAGCATGCTGACGTATGACACGACCTCCCGGTTTGCCCAGGCCGGCAGGGTCCGTGTCCATTACCACGAGGCCGGTGAAGGGCCTGTGCTGCTCTGCATCCACGGCGGTGCCCCGGGGGCCTTCGGCTGGGGTAATTTCGGCCGCAATATGGAAGAACTCTCGCGGCACTTCCGGGTGATCGTCGTGGATCTGCCCGGGTACGGAAAATCAGACAAGCCCGACGTCGTGAGCGGGCGTAATGCGATGTACGCCGAGGTCATGGTGGCATTCCTTGAGTCTTTGGGAATCGACCGTGCACATGTCCTGGGGATGGCCACAGGAGGAGCTGTAGGCATCCGGCTGGCTGTGGAACATCCGGCCCTGGTAGACCGGCTGGTACTGGTTAGTTCCGCTGGTGGGCAGACCATGTTCGGCCTGCGCCGAAAGGTAACCGCCAGCCAGGTTTATTACGGGGGCAACGGGCCGACGCCGGAAAAGATGCGTGATTACCTTTCCCAACTGCTTTACGATCCGTCCCTTATCACTGAGGACGTGGTGCGTGAGCGGTATGAAGCCAGCGTTGAACCGGAGTTTATGGAACAGGCGCCGGAGGGGAGGACAACCACCCGGCACACGCCGGAGGACTTGTGGAAGCGGCTGGATGAGATCCAGGCCCAGACGCTGATCGTCTGGGGCAGGGAGAACCGGGCCCAGTCGTATGAGAATGCGGTTTTTATGCTCAGCCGTATTCCACGGGCTCAACTCCACGTTTTCGGCGAATGTGGTTTGTGGGTGCCCTTCGAAAAGCCGTCAGAGTTTAATTCGCTTGTGACCGGCTTCATACAGGGTAAAAAGGCTGGAGCTTATCCTGGCGGCGACTAGTCTCGGAGAGGTCATGGACACTTCTCAATTGGCATACGTGGACCTAGTCCGCGCCTCGGGGTCTAAATACCCGATCTCTGCAATACTCACCTGCCTTACCGACAACAGTGCCGCGTGGGCAGCTCTGGTTACTACCAGCGGCCGGCTAATCGAGTCTGTGCAGTCCGGAACCTCAGGGGAGGTAGACCAGGAAACGCTCGCTGAAGCAGTGTCCATCATTCCCCGGCCATCGCTTAAGCCGGCCACCGGCCGATCGGCTGCCGGGCAGGAGCTGATGACGTTCCCTGTGGGTGCGGAGGGGCGGGCAACGGCGGTTCTGATTGTGGCCTGCGATGCCCCGCTGCATCCGGAGATGCACAGATTCGGCGGTAGTGCTGCCATGCTTCTGCGGCTGCTGCTGCGGGACATGCGCCGGCTTCAGACAGCGTCTCGCATGGTACGGGACTCAATTACCCGGCTGATCTTTTCCCAGCGGATAGACAGCGCCTTGGAGCTCGCGGCGGAGATGGGCCTGGCAACACCTCCCAGTCGCCCCCACATTGTCTGTGTCCGAGGCGTGTCGGCATGGGATCCGGACGATCTCCTGGATTTGCTCGAAGCGGCAGTGCCGCCCGACGCGCGCCAGTTGCTGGCGTATATCGACGACGACGAGCTGTGGCTCCTGCTGAACCGCGTCCAATTCCAGGCTATGGCGCCCGAACTCGTGGCGCTCGTTGACAGGCACCCCGCTCTGAGGGTGCTGCTGACCGAGCAGGTGCCCGCGAACAAGCTTTCACATCGATGGCAGCACTGGATGAACGATATCCGAAAGGCGCCAGCCGGCACCGTGGTGGACCGCTCCCACTACCAGGGCGAAACTCCCAGTGACTGGGTGCACAAACTGCAGCGGGACGGGAGCCCCCAGGTGGTGGAAGCGGTGGTCGAATACCTGCGCTGCCGCGGGCGCTGGGAAGCGGCAGCGGAGTCCTTGGAGCTCCACCGGAATACCCTGCGGTACCGTGTCTCTTCGGCAGAAAAGATGCTTGGCCTGGACTTGACGGACGCTACGACCTCCAGCCGCCTTTGGCTTGCCCTCCGCAGTGAAGGGCTTGCTGACTGAGGCCTGTTGAACATTTAGACAATTGCAGCCCCCGAATAACTTCGGCCGGGCTGCTTTTGCGTCCAAGGGGTCATAAATACCACCCCCTGACGATTCCAGCAAGAGGCGTTCTGACGTAATGGTCCATTCATCTAAATGTGCGGAAGTGCTTGGTTAGGCTGTCCCGAGACGTAATTCACCAGACGCAGATAGTGTCCTATGACCCAGTGACAGCCGTCACATTGTTGGAATCCCGCCACAGTGCAGTGGCGACACCTTTTGGAGCAATCGATGAACTCTGCGTTTAGCACCATTCTCCCTCGAGTCGCCTGTCTTGCTTTGGCTGCCGGCGCTCTGACCGCCTGCGGAGGCCAGAGCGCAGCATCAGAGCTTGGTACCGACTTCACCGATGTTGAGCAGCGCGCGGCAGCCGAAGGGGAGCTGGTCGTCTACTCGGCGGCTACCGAGGACGTCAACGCGGCACTTGTTGAGGCATTCAACCAGGAGTATCCGGACATCTCCGTAACCATGACCCGCCTCTCCACCGGTGATCTGCGCAGCCGGTTCGCCTCGGAAACGTCAATTGGCGCCCAAAGCGCCGATGCCGTGATCGTCACGGACCCGCTTATGTTCAACCAGGATCCCGACTGGTTCCTGGGCCTGAACGAGGACGTGGTGCCGAACCTTGCCGATGTCCGGGAAGGATTCGCCCATGATGCCCACGTGGGTTTGGTGACGTCTCCCTGGGTGCTTACGTACAACACGAACAAGATTTCTTCTGCACCCCAGAGCTGGAAGGAATTGGAGAATCCTGAGTTTCTAAAGGACGCCACCTTGACGGATCCGCAGGTGGCCTCTGACAGCGTCCTCTCCTTCTATCAGCTCCTACTGGATGAATACGGCGCCGGCTATCTCAAGAATCTTGGAGACGGGAACGACGATTGGTTCGATTCATCGGTTTCGGCCATCCAGAAGGTGGCCGCCGGACAAGTCGCCCTTTCGGCCCCGGGAGCGAAAGGCCACTCCCAGACACTGGTCAATTCGGGTGCCCCGCTGGGAGTAGTTATCCCGGAACCGGTGTTTGCCTTTACCAATCAGCTTGGTGTGGCCGCAGACGCCACCCACCCCAATGCCGCATTGGTTTTCACGAACTTCATGCTGAGTGCTGCGGGCCAGTCCGCGTTCTGCGGGGATGGCTTGTACCTCTCACTGGTTGTGGGGGACGTCGAAGGCTGCAGCCCCACACCGGATGACGCACGCATTGCCGACCCACTGCGCGCAGTAAATGAGCGCGACACCATCCTCAGCGCGTTCGAACTCGACTAAGTCCAACTCTTCCCCCAGAAGGAGGCCACCTGTGAGCCTTACCCAGATTCAGCCCCTTGCCCAAGGCGCCCCGGCAGCCGCTGAGGCCAAGCCAATCCGTCTCTCCGTTCAGAGAGTCGTGAAGGAATTCCAGCGGCATGAAGGAGAGTTCGTCAACGCCGTCGACGATGTGTCCTTTGAAGTGCGAACCGGCGAACTGCTAGTCCTGCTTGGCCCAAGTGGCTGCGGTAAGTCCACGCTGCTCCGGTGCATCGCCGGCCTGGAGTCACCGACCAGCGGTTCCATAAGCATCAGCGGACAGCCCGCCTATGATTCCGCCACCGGGATCGCCCTCGCCCCCAACGACCGGGACGTCAACATGATGTTCCAGTCCTATGCTTTGTGGCCGCACATGAACCTGCTTGAGAACGTGGCCTATCCGCTGCGTACGGCCGGGGTGAAGAAATCAGCGGCGCTCAGCCGGGCCGCGGAGTATCTCGATCTTGTCAGCCTCGGAGGGCTGGGCAAGCAGCACCCGGGAATGATTAGCGGCGGCCAGCAGCAGCGTGTTGCGCTGGCGCGCACCCTCATCTCGGAGCCGTCAGTCGTATTGTTCGACGAACCGCTCTCCAACGTGGACGCGAGAATCCGGGTAAAGCTCAGGTCGCTGCTGGTTCGGCTTCACAAGCAGTTGGAGTTCGCCGCTGTCTACGTCACCCACGACCAGGTTGAGGCTATGGGCCTTGGCACCAGAATTGCAGTAATGCGGCACGGAAGAGTCGATCAGCTCGCTTCGCCGGTGGCAGTCTACGAACGTCCGAGCAACCGCTCGACAGCGGAATTCATCGGCGAGGCCAATTTTATGGAGGCCACCGTAAGTGAGCAGTCGGCGGACAGCATGCTGGTGAAGCTGTGCGGCAGGGAAATGCAGGTAAGCCGGCGTGCCGACGACCCCGCGTTTGAAGCTGCGCCCGGCGACACAGTGACAGTGATGATCCGTCCGGAGAAGTGCCGGATTGCGCCAGCAGCAGCCGGAACCGGCGACGACGCGGCCTGGCATGGCGTGGTTATGTCCAGGACCTTCTCCGGGTCGCACACCGAATACCAGTGCCAGTTGGGTGAGCAGGTTGTGACCGTGTGGGCTTTCGGCGCCCCGGACCCGCAGTTACGGGAACTTAGCGAGATCGAAGTGAGCATTCCCTCGGAGTTCCTGCGGGTGGTAACCGATGACTAGCAGCTCAACCCTTTCAAAGCCGCAGGCGGAAGACCCGCAGCAGACACAGGTAAATCCTCCCGCTCCCAGAAGCTGGGGAAAGCTGCTGCGAAGCCGCGCGTTTGGTGGATTACTGCTCGTGCTTTCGGCCTTGGTGGTCTTCCTGGTTGCATACCCGCTGTTCCAGATGTTCCAAAGGGCCGGCGGGCCGCTGGAGGCCTGGATCGAGCTGGTAAGCGAGCCGTGGTTCCCCGGGATGATCCGGGACACTGCGGTGGTGGTAGGCATCAGCGCTTTCCTGTCCCTGGCAATCGGTGCCCTCCTGGCCTGGGTCAACGAGCGCACGGACGCGGGTCTGGGTTCGGTAGGTGATTCCTTGCCGCTGATCCCGCTGTTCCTGCCGGCGGTAGCCCTGGCAGTTGGGTGGGTGGTCCTGGCCAGCCCTGAGGTCGGCCTGTTGTCGGCTGTGCTGGAACCCATGGGGTTCCAGATCTACTCGGCCGCCGGAATGATTCTTGTGTACGTGCTGCTCACCGTCCCTTACACCTACCTTCCAATCGTTGCGGCGATGCGGTCCCTCGACCCATCACTGGAGGAAGCAGCACGCGCCTCAGGCGCGAGCACCCTGCGGGTCATCCGAACCATTTCGCTTCCGGCAGTAGCCCCGTCGCTTCTCTCCGGATTCATCCTGGCCACAATCATCGGGGCGGGAGTGTATTCCGTTCCTGCCATTATTGGCAGCGGAACGGATCTGGACATCATGTCCGTGCGGATCGTCCGCTCTATCCAGAATTCCTACCCAGTGGACTATGGCACCGCTGTGCGCCTGAGTGTCCTGCTGCTGGTCGTGCTGCTGGTTCTTTACTATCTCCAGCACTCCGTGATCTCAAAGCAGCGTTTTGCGCGAATGGGCGGCCAGGCGCCGAAGGTGGCCAAGATCGCGCTTGGCCGCTGGCGTTGGCCGGTGCGGATGGTGGGACTGGCTTACATCCTCTGCGCCGCCGTACTTCCACTAGCTGCGGTGATCTACCTGAGCCTGCAGCGCTACTGGCAGCCGGACATCTTTGCCTCGAACTGGACGCTGGAGAATTTCAAGGTAATGGCCTCCGGCGCCGGCGGGGCACTTGAAGGAATTGGCAACTCAGTTTTCCTGGGAGTGACGGCCGGCTTTGTGGTTGTCATGGCCGCAACTCTGATTTTGACGTATGCCCGCCAATCCAATAACTGGGTCTCGAAAGCAGCCGGTGCGGCGGCAAAGTTTCCCGGAGTTGTCCCTGGTGCAGTCCTGGCAGCGGCGTTCATTTTCGCGTTTGCCGCTGCCCCGTTCAACCTCGGCGGCACACTGCTGATTATGGGCATGGCGTACTTCGTTTCGTTTCTGCCCTACGCCGTGATCTCCCTTGAAGGTACCTCCGCTCAAATTGACGGCAGCTTGGAAGACGCCTCCCGTCTCTGCGGGGCGGGAGCCGGGCGGACCTTTGGACAGATTGTGCTCCCGCTGCTGCGTCCTGGCATTTTTGCCACCTTTGCCCTCGTGTTCGTGCGGATCATCGGCGACCTCGAGGTGGCAGTGCTCCTTGGCACCGGTCAAACCCCGATGGTCAGTGCCTTGCTGTTCCAGGTATGGGGCGAAGGGCTGTTCACCCAGGTGGCAGCTGTCGCGGTGATGATGACAGCGGTTTCCGCCGTCGTCGTGATCCTGATGATGTGGCTCTCGCGTCCTGCTTGGGTGCGGAAAATGCACGCCCGAAACCGAAAGGCTCTGAAGCGTTGAACGAGTTGGAAACAGCCGCTGCGGGGCCGCTCTCATGACCCTGAAGGATCAGCTGGCATCCGGCGAACCCCAGTATGGGCTGTGGATGGGGCTCGCGAATCCGTACTCTGCCGAGATCTGTGCCGGATCAGGTGCGGACTGGGTGCTGATCGACGGTGAGCACGCGCCCAACACCCTGACAACTGTTCTGGGACAGGTACAGTCGGCCCGCGGCGTCGTGGAGGTTGTGGCGCGAACTCCGGACCGCGATCCGACGCCAATTAAGCAGTACCTCGACCTGGGTGTGCGGAACCTGCTGGTGCCGGGAGTCGAGACTTCACAACAGGCAGCTGAGGTGGTTGCAGCGACACGCTACCCGCCGGCGGGTAACCGGGGCGTCGCGAGCACCCTGAACAGGGCAGCCGGCTTCGGGCGCCACACCGATTACCTCAGGACAGCCCACGAGTCCATCTGTCTTTTCGTGCAGATCGAATCGGCTGCCGGATTGGAGTCGGTCAAGGAAATCGCTCAGGTCCAGGGCATCGACGGTGTTTTCGTTGGGACGGGAGACCTGGCGGCCTCACTTGGCCACCTCGGGAACCCAAGGCACCCGCAGGTTCGTGAAGCGCTGGGCCATGTCCTTGAGACAGTCCAGGGTGTGGGCGGGCACTTTGGACTCTACGCAAGCTCCCCCGCTGACAGTCGTGAGTGGGCGATGAAGGGCGCCGCCCTGGTTGCGGTCGGCAGCGACGTCGGTGTCCTTCAGCGGGGGACCCGCCAACTCTTTCAGCAGGTGCGAGGGGACGCCATCCGGACCGGATGGTGAAGCCCATGCCCCCCGCGCCATCAAACCCTCACCCTCCATTGAAAGGCTGACCATGCTCAGTGAGGAGACCATCACTGCCATAGCCGACGAGCTCGTCGAAGCAGGCCGGACCCGCGTTCCGATTGAACGGCTGACTGCACGGTATCCGGACATGAATGTCCAGGATTCGTACCGGGTGCAAGACCTCTGGCGCAGGCGCTCTGAAGCTAACGGGCGCCGGCTTGCCGGTCGTAAGATCGGTCTGACATCCAGGGCAATGCAGGCGGCCGTCGGGATTATGGAACCGGATTACGGGATCATTTTTGATGACATGGTGCTGGAAAACGGCAGCAGCATCCCGTGGGGCGAATTCACCCATCCGCGCGTGGAAGTGGAGCTGGCATTTGTCCTGGGCAAAGATATCCGTGGGCCCGGCGCCACAATCTTCGATGTCCTGCAGGCCACGAAATACGTGGTTCCGGCGTTGGAGATCCTGGATTCGCGCATCGAAATGGACGGTCGGACCATCGTCGACACCATTAGCGACAATGCCGCGATGGGCGCAATGGTTGTGGGCGGCAACCCCGTGGACCCGCATGACGTGGATCTGCGCTGGATCTCGGCGATTCTTTATAAGAACCAGATCGTCGAAGAAACGGGTGTAGCAGCGGGCGTCCTCAACCACCCGGCAGCCGGAGTCTACTGGCTGGCAAACGCGATCGCTGCTCACGGCGAAGGGCTTGGAGCCGGAGAAATAATCCTGGCCGGGTCCTTCACCCGCCCGCTGTGGGTCCAGAGAGGTGACACCGTCGCCGTGGACTACGGCAAGCTTGGGACCATCACATGCCGTTTCGAATAGACCCGCCGAGGTCCTTCAAGGATCTGTTCAAAGACGGGGGCACTGCCGCAGGGATGTTCCTGAATTCGGGCGATTCCGGTGTCGCTGAAATCTGCGCAGGTGCCGGACTGGACTATCTGCTGATCGACGGGGAGCACGGGCCGATGGGCCTCGAATCCGTCCTGGACCAGCTCCGGGCGATCGCTGGCTACCCGCCGGTGGCCGTGGTCCGGGTCCCGGCCAACGACCCGGTGGTGATCAAGCAGTTCCTGGACATCGGCGCCCAGTCGCTGATTGTGCCCATGGTCCACAACGCTGATCAGGCGCGGCAGGCAGTTCAGGCAACGCAATACCCTCCGGAGGGCGTGCGCGGTGTCGGTGCCGCACTGGCGCGTTCAGCCCGCTGGAACCGCGTCCCCGACTATCTGGCCCGGGCGAATGACTTCATCTCGCTGCTTGTGCAGGTTGAGTCTGTTGAAGCGGTAGACAACGCCGCTGCGATCGCTGCCACGGAAGGGATCGACGGCATCTTTATCGGACCAGCGGATATGGCAGCCACGATGGGCCTGATCGGGCAGCAGGACCACCCCGATGTCATCGAATCGGTGATGCGTGTTATCCGGACCGTTAAGGCTCAAGGCAAGATCGCGGGCGTCAATGCCTTCCAGGAGCCGCAGGCCCGTGCCTATACCGAGGCCGGTGCGGATTTCATCAACGTTGGTGCCGATGTAGCCATCCTTGCCCGCGGTGCTGAAGCGCTTGCCGGCAAGTACAGCCGGAGGGCAGCACGGGCCGCCTCGGCGCCGTCGAGCTACTAGCCGTTTTCATGCAGCGTGTAACCCTTGATCAGGGAAGTCAGGACAAGATGCCTCAGCCCTTAAGCAACATCAGGATCGTCGACCTCTCGCGGATCCTGGCCGGACCCCTGGCCTCGATGATGCTTGCGGATTTCGGAGCAGACGTGCTCAAGGTCGAAAGCCCGTCTGGGGACGAAACCCGCAGCTGGTGCCCGCCGGTAACACCGGACGGAACGAGCACGTACTTCACCGCACTCAACCGGAACAAGCGTTCCGTGGTGGTCGATTTCAATAATCCGGACGACTTGGCTGCCCTGATGACGCACATCAGGAAAGCCGATGTCGTAATCGAGAACTTCAGACCCGGCGTTCTCACCAAATTCGGTCTCGGCTACGAGCAACTCAGGACCCTTAACCCCACGCTGATTTACTGCTCCATTTCAGGGTTTGGGGACAGGCACGGCGCCCACCTGCCGGGGTTCGACCTTCTGGTCCAGGCACTGGGAGGACTCATGAGTATCACTGGGGAGCCGGATGGCCCGCCCAGCAAGGTTGGAGTGGCGCTTGTGGACGTGCTCGCCGCGCAGAACGCAATATCTGGAATCCTGCTGGCGCTGCGGGAGCGGGAACAGTCAGGGGAAGGCCAGCAGGTTCGGATTTCGTTGCTCACTTCGCTGCTTGCCGGACTGACGAACCAGGCCGGCGGGACACTCGCCACCGGGGAGCCGCCGGCCCGTCTTGGCAACGCCCATCCAAGCATCGCGCCGTATGAAACGTTCAACACGGCTGACGGCGTGCTGGCGGTGGGAGTGGGAAACGACAGGCAGTTTGCCTCTCTGATGGGTGAGCTTCGGCTTCAGGACCTGGTCCGGGACGCCCGCTTCGCTACGAATGCCCTGAGGGTGAAGCACAGACAGGAGTTGAAAGTGCTGATCGAGGAAGCGCTTCAAAGCCGGACTGCCGCGGAATGGCAAGGTCAGCTGATGTCAGCCGGCGTACCGGCCGGCAAGGTGAACTCCGTGCTGGAGGCCATCGAATTTGCCGGGTCCCTGGGCCTGGAACCGGTTGTTGCCATAACCGACGAATCGAACGGGCGAACCACACGCCATATTGCTAATCCCATCGGGCTCTCCCGGACGCCCGCACGCTACACCCGTGTGCCCCCGGAATTGGGCGAACATCAAAATCTTCTTTGCACTGCAGACACCATCCACCATTCGAACCAGGCCAATAAGGGAAACAGATGACTACCCACGCACTCGTCACCGAACCGAGCGACCTCATCGATTTTGATGATCTCCTCTCCGCCAGCGAACTGGAATTGCGGAACCAGGTCCGGGAATTTGTCCAGGCGGAAATAAAACCGTACATCGCAGCGTGGTACGAAGACGCGCACTTTCCGCTCGAGATCGTCCCCAAGATGGCCGAGCTTGGCCTGCTGGGAATGCACCTGGACGGTTATGGCTGCGCCGGGCGTTCCGCGGTGGAGTACGGACTGGCCGGGGCGGAACTGGAAGCCGGTGACTCAGGGCTGCGGACGTTCGTCTCGGTCCAGGGCTCGCTTGCCATGTCCGCCATCCACAAACACGGTTCGGAAGAACACAAGCAGCAGTGGCTGCCCGCCATGGCTGCGGGCCAGGCCATCGGGTGCTTCGGCCTCACTGAACCCACAGCGGGCTCCGACCCCTCCAGCATGACCACCTTTGCCCGCCGCGACGGCGAAGACTGGGTGCTCAACGGAACAAAGCGGTGGATCGGCCTGGCGTCAGTGGCGCAAGTAGCAGTCATCTGGGCGCAGACCGACGGCGGGATCCGCGGATTCGTGGTCCCCACCGAAACCCACGGATTCACTGCCACCCCGATCGAACCCAAACTCTCCATGAGGGCCTCGATCCAGTGTGAAATCGAACTGACAGATGTGCGCCTGCCAGCTGATGCGGTGCTCCCCGGAGTCGTAGGACTGAGAGGCCCCTTTTCCTGCTTGAACGAGGCCCGATACGGCATCATCTGGGGTGCGATGGGCGCGGCGCGGGATGCTTTCGAAGATGCCCTGGCCTATTCCCAGACGCGAATGCAGTTCGAGAAACCGCTGGCCGGGTACCAGCTGACCCAGCAGAAGCTGGTGGACATGGCTCTGGAGATCAATAAGGGCTTCCTCCTGGCCCTGCACCTAGGACGAAAGAAAGATGCCGGGACGCTGGACCTGCATCAGATCTCCGTGGGCAAGCTGAACAACTGCCGTGAAGCCATAGCCATCTGCCGGGAAGCCCGGACGATATTGGGCGGGAACGGCATTACGTTGGAGTACTCCCCGCTGCGGCACGCGAACAACCTTGAGTCAGTTCGAACCTACGAAGGAACGGATGAGGTTCACACATTGATTTTGGGCAACAAGCTCACCGGTGTCCCGGCCTTCCGTTAGGGATCTCCGGCTGTGTCCGCTGACGAAATGAACAGGAATATGGAAACGACCACCGACCTTGTGCAGGAACCGCCCGTTGATCCAGTGGCGCTGCGGATTTACGTTAACGGCGAATGGAACGAGGGCAGGGGTGCCGCGCTGGTCTCTGCGAATCCCTCACGGCCCGGAGAAACTGTTGCGCACGGGTCGGAAGCGATCCCGTCCGATGTAGGCGCGGCGATGGCGGCAGCCCGGTCAGCCGCGCGTGGCTGGGCCCGCACTCCTATGCATGAGCGTGGAGCGGTGCTTATACGGGCTGCAGAGCACCTCGAAGCCAACACCGAGGCGTGGGGACTCGAGCTGGCACGCGAGGAGGGAAAGACCCTGGCGGAAGGTATTGGGGAGGTAGCGCGGGCCGCCCAAATCCTCCGGTATTACGGCAATGAGGGTTACAGGCCGGTTGGAGAGGTTTTCTCGTCTCCGCGCCGGGGTGAACGTATCCTCGTTGCGCGCAGGCCCTTGGGGGTTGTTGGGGTAATAACGCCGTTCAACTTTCCGATCGCCATCCCGGCGTGGAAGATCGCGCCCGCACTCGTTTATGGGAACACCGTGGTGTTCAAACCCGCGAGCCTGGTGCCGCTCCTGGCCATGCGGCTGGTGCAGGCGCTGGACGCGGCCGGGCTGCCGCCCGGTGTCCTAAACCTGGTGTTTGGCCCGGGTGAACTTGGCAACGAATTGCTTGAGCACCCCGAGCTGGACGGCGTAACCTTCACTGGATCCACACGCGTGGGCCGTGCCATTTCCGGAAAAGCCGCACAAAGGGGAATCCCGGTTCAGGCGGAGTTGGGCGGAAAGAATGCGGCCATCGTCCTGGCCGATGCGGATCTTGAGCTCGCCGTTGAACAGGTCCTTTCCGGAGCGTTCCGCTCCAGTGGGCAGAAATGCACCGCGACGTCCCGATTGATCCTCCAGGAAGAAATCGCAGACGAATTCCTGGAACGGCTCCAGGCCCGTCTGCGGCACTGGGTCGTTGGCGACCCAGTGGATCCTGCCACTCACATGGGCCCGGTGGTATCCGCTTCGGCCGCCGAGGAAATACGCGTGGGCATCCGAACTGCTCTGGACCAGGGCGCCAAGCTGGTCTGCGGAAGCACCCCGGACCCCGCTGAAAGCGAAGCATGCCAGGCCGCAGGCAGTTTCCTGGCGCCTTCGGTCTTGGAGGTGCCGGCGGGGACCATGGCCGAGAAGAATACTGCATGGCGGGAGGAACTATTCGGACCAGTGCTGGCCGTACGCCGTGCAGCGGATGCTCAGGACGCCTTCGACCTTGCCAACGAAAGTGAATTCGGACTGAGCGCCGCAGTATTTACGCAGGACACCACCCTCGTCCTGGCCGCCATGGATGATCTGGACGTCGGCATTCTGCACATAAACTCCGAATCGGCAGGGGCTGATCCGCATGTTCCCTTCGGCGGAACGAAAAAATCCGGATATGGCCCCAAGGAGCAGGGCGGCGCTGCCCGGGAGTTCTTCACCCACACCACTACTGTCTATCTGCGCGGAGGTATTCCGGCATGAGCTCCGCTGTGCACACGGACCCTGGGCTTCGGAACATCCGCGTCATGGTCGTGGGGGCTGGAACCATGGGCGGGCAGATTGCCATGACGGCCGCGCTCGCCGGATTCCCAACCATCCTTCAGGACATCTCAGCTGAGGGCCTGACCGCAGCGGAACACGATTTGGCGCGCTGGGCCAAGGGCCGGGTGGGCAAGCAAAAGTTGAGGGAGGCGGACGCGTCAGCGGCGCTGGGCCGCATCGAGTATGCAGGCGACCTGTCCGCAGCGGCCCGTGCCGACGTCGTCATCGAAGCCGCTACCGAGCGGCTGGAAATCAAGCGGGACATTTTCGCGGAACTTGGGCGCATTTGCCCGCCCCATACGATCCTTGTCACCAATTCCTCGACGCTGGGGTCCTCCAAGATCGCGGGGGAGTCAGGCCGGCCCGACAAAGTCTGCAACATGCACTTCTTTAATCCGGCCCTGGTGATGAAGTGCGTCGAGGTGGTGCGCAATGACGCCACTTCGCAGCAGACTGTGGAGGCGGTCATGGCGCTGGCGCGAGCGTTCGGCAAGGAACCTGTGCTGATTAACCGGGAGGTTCCCGGGTTTATTGCCAACCGCCTGATGGGGGCGGTTCAACGGGAGGCCCTGGCGCTGGCAGAGGCCGGCGTGGCCTCCCGTGAGGACATTGATTCCACCGCCCGGACTGCCCTCGGCCATCCCCTGGGCCCGTTCGAGCTCATGGACCTGGTGGGACTCGACGTCATTCACTTCATCGCCGAGTGCACCTATGCGGAGACGGGGGATACCGCGGATAAACCGAATGCCGCGGTTGCTGCGCTGGTGGAACAGGGGCGCCTGGGCCGGAAAACGGGGGCAGGGTTTTACGAGTACGCGCGGGCCGCTGCCGGCTAGCGGTGTTCAAGACGCGAAAACCGGCCCCGCACTTGCGCGGGCCGGTTTTTTGCGCTTTGGACTAGGCCGGAACCGGAGTGAACTTGGCACGGTCCACCCGGCGGTGGAAGCGCATGCCTGCCAGCCCGCCGAGGATAGCGCCGACCAGGCTGACCACCACGGTGGCCAGCAGTGCCAGCCAGGAACCGGCGCTGACGTCACCAAGATCCTGCGGCAGCGGTGCCACGGAGTTGAGCTGGGTAAGACTGCGGATGTCGTCGTTGAAGATCAGGCCAAGGATTATGACGACGGCGGCGGCCACCAGGGCCCACAGCCAGACGGCGACCCCCTGCTTGGCTCCGTTGAAGCGGGCCATCCGTCCGGCGACGTAGCCGCCGGCGTAGTAGGCCAGCAGCAGGACTATCAGGGTGATGATCGCGCCGATCAGCCCGGAGGACTGGTTGGCGGCGGCCTGGTCCAGGGCGGCCCCCAGGTCCGTATCGGTGGAGACACCGACGGCGGCTCCGATAGCGGCGGCCAGGGCGGAGAGCAGGACGACCATGCCGGTGGCGGTCAGCCAGCCGAAGAATGCCGCGCCGAATTTGATGCCGCCGAAACGCTCTCGTTCGGCGGCCAGGAGTGCTTCCCGGTTCGGCATCACGGGTTCCTCGGCGGTCCGGACGGAATCCTGGTGTCCGGCGGGGACTGCTGCGGGGGCGGTGGTGTCTTCGCGGTCCCGGTGCGCGGCGCGGCGCGTGGTTCCAGCGCCGGCATCCTCACTCCGGTAGGCGGCGTCGTTCGGGTCCCTTGTCCCGGTGACGCTGGTGTTGAGGACTTCCGTGTCATTGGTCCGGGAGCCGGCCGTGTGCCGGCTGCCTGCATGCCCTGCCGGTTCTGCGTGCCCGGTGGACTCGGCGGGCATCGCCGAATCGGTGCGGCGGGACGCTCCATCCTGCGGCGGGGTTTCCAGCCGCCGGGTGACATCCGGCTCCTGCCGGACGGGGTTTGCCTGCGCTGGGGCGTCCGCGTTCTCGCGGACAGGCACATCCTCTGCCTGCCGGCGTCGGGGTTCGCCTGCTGCGGTGCTGCCTGGTTCGGTGCTCATCTGCTGCTCCTGTTCCCGTTGGGGGTGCCGGACTGAAGGTGATGACTTCATAAGTAACCTTACTGTAGCGCCGGGGTGCGGATTTTGGCGGTCCCGCGCCCCCCCCGGCGGCGTGGAAGACTTGGCTGCATGGAAACGGACCTGATCATCACCGTCGTTGCCGGCCTGCTTATCGCCGTGGGTGTGGCCGGCATTGTGGTGCCGGTCCTTCCGGGCAGCATCCTGATCCTGCTGTCCTTCCTGGGCTGGGCCATCGGAGTGAGCAGCGGCGCCGGCTGGTGGTCCTTCGCTTTTGGAGCCCTGTTCGCACTGACGGGCCTCTCCGCCAGCTGGGTCCTGACCGGCCGGAAACTCAAGCAGCGGCAAATCCCCAACCGGTCCGTCCTGATCGGCCTCGCTGCGGGCATCGCCGGGATGTTCTTCATTCCGGTGGTAGGGCTGATCGTGGGTTTTGCCGGCGGCCTGCTGCTCAGTGAGTTCGCCCGCCAGCGCAGCCTGCCTGCAGCGGCGTCGTCATCCTGGGCGGCACTGAAGGCCACCGGCCTGGGCCTGCTGGTGGAACTCGGGTTGGCACTGGCGGCCGGAACCGCCTGGATTATCGGCGTCTGGATCCACTTCGCCACCCGGTAGGGTCAGGTGCGTCTCGGACGGTAGGTCCGGCCGAAACTGCGCTCGGCGCCCGCAATGATGCCGGTCAGCTCCCAGTCATGGCGGCTGCCGCCGGGGACGTCGAAAATGCGGATCCCGTCGCCGAGCAGCACCGGAGCCACGAACACCTGCAGTTCATCAATGAGGCCGTGTTCCAGCGCCTGCCGCGCAATGTCCGCGCTGATGATCTGCACGTCCTTCTCTCCGGCGATCTCCTGCGCCCGGCGGACGGTCTCCACCACACCGCAGTTCAATGCGGTCACGGCGGGATCCCCGGTCAGCTCCTCCGGACGGTGGGTCAGGATGAACTCGGTGCCGGACCAGGCGCCGCCGTAGGCCTCTGCCGTGGCTTCGTCCCGCTCGCCCTGCTGGGCCTTTGCCGCGTCATAGCCGCGCCGACCCGAGATGATCACCCCCACGGCCCCGGCCATGCGCTCGGTGAGGCCCGGCGGCAGGGGCTCCAGCGTTTCGAACCACCCCATGTCATGGCCGGGACCGGCAATGAACCCGTCGATCGAACTGGTGAACCCCCACGCGACCTTACCCATGGCATCCTTCCGGTGGTGCGGGCCGGAGCCCGCGTCCTGCAGGCGAAGCTACCCAGCCAGCCGAAAGTGCCGCAAGGGGAGCCTGCCTCTCCAGCGGACAGAAGCTGTCCTCAATGTGCGGAATACTCGAAGAACGGCGCCCGAGATGGAGGTCCTGAACCGATGACTGAACGAGCAGTTCCGCCCCAGCTGGTGGTGGCGGATGCCGCTGCCTGGCGCGCGTGGCTCGAGGAGAACGACGCAACGAGCGACGGCGTCTGGCTGGTCCTCGCGAAGAAGGGCACCCTGGTCCCCACTTCCCTGACCTACGCCGAGGCGCTGGAGGAGGCGCTGTGCAGCGGCTGGATCGACGGCCGGCGGAACAGCGTGGATCAGGCGACCTACCGGCAGCACTTCACGCCGCGGCGGGCACGGTCCATGTGGTCGAAGCGGAACGTGGACCTGGTTGCCGGACTGGTAGGGGCGGGCCGTATGCGCGGACGCGGGCAGGCGGAGATCGACCGGGCCAAGGCGGACGGGCGGTGGGACCGGGCCTACGGCGGGCCTGCTGCGCTTGAGGTTCCCGCAGACCTCGCAGCTGCGCTGGCGACCGCCCCGGACGCGGCGGCCGCGTTCGCCGAACTGGGCCGCTCAGCCCGGTATCCCATCCTCCACCAGGTGGTCACCGCGCCGAATGAGGCCGTGCGGGCAGCCCGGATCGCGCGGCAGGTGGACCGGCTGGCCGGCCGAGCCTACGCAGCCGGTTAGCCGGCGGACGGTGCCACGAACTCCGCCAGCGCGGCGAGCTCAGCCAGCCGTGCCTCCGGCTGCAGGTACATCATGTGCCCGGCTTCGTAGTAGTGGTGCGTGAACCGCGCACGTGCCTCCTCCGTCAGGCGCATGTGCGCCCAGACGTACTCTGCCGCAAAGTGGGGCGTGGCGCCGTCGTAATAGCCGTAGTCCACATGCACCCGCAGGCAGGGGTTGTGCGCCATCAGCCGTTCAAGGGTCTTGGTGACATCAATCGGTACGCCCTCGAACTCCCGGTAGCTCCACGGCTGCACCCGGCCGGTCAGGACTTCGTAGGGCAGGTCATTCTCGTAGCCGAGCTCAGCGCGGATGTAGTGGTTGATCGCCGCGGCGTACGGGCCGTTGATGGCGGCGAGGCTGGGGTCGTCCCAGTTGACGGAGGCCTGCGGGTCTTCGGCAGGGGCAGTGAAGCGCCCGTCGATCCGGCCCACCGACAGTTCGCGGTCACGCAGCAGTTCGGCGGAGAACTGGGAATAGTCCCAGCGCAGGTTGGTGCGGCGGATGAACCCGGGGTCCAGGGTGGTGAGTTCAGCCAGGCGCCGGATTGCGGCGTCGTACTCCTCGGCGCTGAGCCGTGAACCCTGGCTCAGTGCATAGCCGTAGTCCCGCGCTGCGTACTCCTCGGCGTCGCGGACCACCTCCGCGAGTTCGCGGCCCGGATGCCGCCCGTGGAAGTGCGCGATTGCCGCGTAGGTGGGCAGGTGCAGGGCGTAGGGCGTGTCCACGCCCGGGGCGAACATCAGTGTGGACATGTTCAGGACGGTGGAAATCAGGCCCAGCCCGTTGACGGACATGCCGTACGCATCAAAGAGGCGCCCGGCAACGGCGACGGCCCGCAGGGTCCCGTAGGACTCGCCCACCAGGTATTTGGGGCTCAGCCAGCGGTTGTTGCGGGTGGTCCAGAGCCGGATCACTTCGGCTACGAGGTCCCGGTCCTGTTCGAACGCGTGGAACTCGTCTGCGGTATTGCCGTCCACTACCCGGGAGAAGCCGGTGTTCACGGGGTCGATCATCACCAGGTCCGCGTGTTCCAGCAGCGTCTGCGGGTTGTCCACTAGGCCGTACGGGGGAGGGGTGAGGTTCCCGGCGTCGCCGGAGTCCACAAGCCGCGGGCCCAGCAAGCCCAGGTGCAGCCAGACGGAGGACGAGCCGGGCCCGCCGTTGAACGCGAAGACCACGGGGCGCGGGTTCGGCGAAGCAGCCGCCTGCTCGTCCGCAGTGTAGGCGGTCAGGAAGATCTCAGCCTTCGGTTTGAATCCTTCGGACTTCCCTTCGGACGTTTCCTCCCGCCGGAACACCACCCGGCCGGTGGTGGAGGTGTATTCCAGGCCGGAGGGCAGCCGGTGGCTGCGCTGCACCAGGTCGTCCGCCACGTCCGCTGAGCTGCCGGTGCCCGACGATCCGGTGCCCGACGGCGATCCGGCGGAGTTGGAGGAGGATGCGGCGGCTGCGTCGGGGGCGGGGCTGGTCTCAGCGGACTGTGAAGGCATTCGTCCAGCCTAGCGGCCAAAATCGGGGCTTGTGTCTCGGATCACACGTCCTCTATAGTTCCACTAGTTCGCTATCAGAAACGAGTGTTCAATTATCGAACTCTGGTCATGCGAATGAAGGGTGCAGGGCGGCAGGGGTGAGATCCATTCAGGGCTCCGCTGCACTCTTGGCGGGGCCTGGCTGTCCGTTGAATGGGCTGGATTTCCGGGCGCCTGCCTGAGGCAGACGTCCGGCTCATGGGCTGTGCGTCACATTCACGAAATAGTGTGTTGCCCGTCACAGATCAGGGTATCTTGGGGCGACAGGTGACCGACCGTTCTTTCAGTAATTTTTCCCAGTCAAAAATAACGGAGTTTCAATGACTACAACAAGTGCGTCTGCTGCGCCGTCCCAGCGGATGACCCGGGAGGAACGCAAGGTACTTGCGGGCACCCTGGTTGGTACCACTATCGAGTGGTACGACTTCTTCATCTACGCCCAGGCTGCAGGCTTGGTGCTCGCGTCCCTGTACTTCGCCCCGCTGGGCGAAGGCACCCCACTGGCGCAGGTCGTCTCCTGGGCCACCATCGGCATCAGCTTCCTCTTCCGTCCGCTGGGCGCCATTGTCGCCGGCCACCTGGGCGACAAGCTGGGACGTAAGAAGATGCTGGTCTTCACCCTGATCATGATGGGTGCCGCCACGGCGCTGATCGGCGTGCTGCCGACCTACGCGCAGATCGGCGTTGCTGCTCCGATCCTGCTCCTGGTCCTGCGTATCCTGCAGGGCTTCTCCGCCGGCGGCGAATGGGGCGGCGCTGCGCTGCTCTCCGTTGAGCATGCACCCATCAACAAGCGCGGCTTCTTCGGTGCCTACCCGCAGATCGGCGTGCCGATCGGCATGATCCTGGCAACGTTCGTCATGTTCCTCCTGACAAGCTCGATGAGCGAAGAGGCTTTCCTTGAGTGGGGCTGGCGTGTTCCGTTCCTGCTCTCGGTGGTCCTGATCTTCGTGGGATACTTCATCCGCCGCTCGGTGGACGAAAGCCCGGTCTTCAAGGAAATGCAGGAGCGCAAGAAGGACTCCTCCGCGCCGCTCGGCAAGCTCTTCAAGTACAACTCCCGCGAGGTCATCCTTGCCGCGCTGATCTTCATCGCCAACAACGCCGCCGGTTACCTGGTCATTGCGTTCTTCGCCTCCTACGCCGGCAAGGCGCTGGGCATGGAGCGTCCGTCGGTGCTGCTGGCCACCACGGTTGGCTCCTTCGGCTGGCTCATCTTCACCATGTACGGCGGCATCCTGTCGGACAAGATCGGCCGCGTGCGCACCTTCCAGATCGGCTACGCCTGGGTGTTCCTCTGGGCCATCCCGATGTTCCTGCTGATCGACACCGCAAACGTGTTCCTGTTCGGTCTGTCCATCTTCGTGCTGACCATCGGCCTGGGCCTCTCCTACGGCCCGCAGTCTGCGCTGTACGCCGAGATGTTCCCCGCCAGCATCCGCTACTCCGGCGTTTCCATCGGCTACGCGATCGGCGCCATCCTGGGCGGAGCCTTCGCTCCGATGATCGCCCAGCTCCTGCTGGATGAGACCGGCTGGTCCGGCTCGATCGGCATCTACATCATGGTTCTCTGCGTCATCTCCTTCGGTGCCGTGACCATGGTCAAGGAGACCAAGGGTGCAGACCTGGGCATCGAGGATTCGCACCGCGCTCCGCAGTCCAAGTAAGCCTTTCTCGACCCCCCACAACGAGATGACAGAAACTGCCCGTATCAGGACTGATACGGGCAGTTTCTGTCATTTCGATGAGGGCGGGGGGACGCTACCGGGTGAGGGAGCCGATCTGGTTGCCGGCGCCGTCGTACACCAGCAGCGTGTCCTCGGCCGGGACCGCGGTGGCCGCCGAAGCCAGCCACTGGTCCACGTCGGGGCAGGCCATCATGGTCATGGCCACCTCCTGGAAGCGGACCGTCCCGTCCTCCAAAACCCAGCGGCCCATCAGCCGGTTGCATCCGTCGGTGCCGGTCAGGCGTCCGTCCTCGTGAAGCTCCAGGGACGGCTCGCGCATGTTCTCCGGGTTGCCCCAGACCCCCTCGGGCGCGGAAGGATCAGTATTTGAGGAGGCGGAGGACGACGGCGCGTCCCCGGCGGCCCCCGAATCGTCCGGCGAGGTGCCGGCCGGGCCGGGGTCAGCCCCGCAGGCGGATACGCCGAGCAGCAGGGCCAGGGCCAGGAGCGTAAACCGGGTGCGCATTGAGGGGCCTCCTACAGCCAGTTGTTCCGTTTGAACGCTGCATAAAGCAGGATGCCCAGCACCACCATCAGCGCCAGGGCCATCGGATAGCCCAGCGGCCAGTCGAGCTCCGGCATGTTCTTGAAATTCATACCGTACACGGTGCCCACCAGGGTGGGAGCGAACAGGATTGCGGCCCACGCGGAGATCTTCTTGGTCTGCTCGTTTTGGGCGATGGACGTCTCCGCCAGCCGGTTCGAGGCCAGGGTGGAGCTGAGGGACAGGGCGTTGTCCAGCAGGGAGCGGTAGGCGGTAATCCGGTCGATCAGCCGCAGCACGTGGTCCAGCACATCGCCGAGCCGGTCCTTGAGTTCGGGCGGCACGTCATACTTCTCCGGATTGCGCTGCAGCTCGCCCACCACGGTTTCCAGCGGGCTGATGGCGCGCTGGCAGCCGATGACCTCGCGTGAGAGCTCGTAGATGCGCCGTGAGACTTCGCCGTCTCCGCCGAAGAGCTGGTCTTCGATCTCATCGATGTCGTTTTCGAGTCCGGCGGACACCGGCGCGTATTCGTCCACCACCTGGTCCAGGATGGCGTACAGCACCGCCTGCGGTCCCAGGGACAACAGGTCCTGCTCGCGCTCCATCCGGGTCCGCACCCGCGCCAGGTCCGGGGACTCGGCGTGCCGGACGGTCACCACGAAGTTGGGCCCCACAAACAGGTGCAGCTCGCCGATTTCAACGCGTTCGACGTCGTCAAGGTAGCGGGCGGGGCGCAGCACCACAAAAAGCTGGTCCCCGTACTGCTCCAGCTTGGAGCGCTGGTGCCCGGCGAGGGCGTCCTCCACGATCAGCAGGTTCAGCCCGAATTCCTCGGCGACGGCCAGCAGCTCAATGTCATCCGGACGGTAGAGCCCAATCCAGGCCATGCCGCCCGTCTCCCGGGTGAGATCAAAGGTCTCCTCGAGGGTTTCCGGGCTGTGCAGGCGTTTGCCGTCCACATACACGGCGTTGTCCACCAAAGTCACTGCTGCTCCTCACGCTGCCAAGCCTGCTTACCAGATGAGCCTACGTCGCTGGGCTGGCCGGAGCGGCCATCCCTGCTGAGCCGGCTTCGATAATGTCCCGATTGCGCGGCAGCCACGGCACACCCGCCTGCGGATGCCGGAACGCCAGCGGCAGGCCCCGGGTGCGCTCCCAGTCCATCGAGTCGCAGGCCTGGAGGTGCACATGCGGTTCCGTGCTGTTGCCCGAATTGCCGCATTCGCCCACAAAGGTGCCGGGGCGGACGGTGTCCCCCACGGCGACGGCGGTGGACCCGCGGCGCAGATGGGCCAGCAGGATGTAGGCCCGGTGCTCTCCGGACCCGGTTGCCAGGACGACGTGGTTGCCGGCGATCCCTGCCGCTCCCCGCCGGACCCGTTCGCGCTGGGTGAGGGCGTACCCGGCCAGCGCGAACGGTGAGCGCCGCGCCTCGTGGTCTGGTTCGCCGTCGTGCACTGCCGTGACCGTCCCGGCAGCGGGCGCCAGCACCGGCACGCCGAAGCCGGCGAAATTCTCCGGCGCCTCGGTGCCGAACACTGCCCGGAACGACGGCGGCGCGGAGCGGCCGTGCGCGTCAACCGCCACGAAGTCGATGGCGTAGGCGGTGCCGAACAAGCAGGTTCCGTGGCTCGGCACCCGGTTGGCCGGGCTGTTCTGCACGGTCCAGCGGCCGGCGAAGGGGAAGTCCAGCAGCACGGGGTCCATCCTTCCAGCGTAGGACCGCGTGCTGCCGAGGGGTGGGCGCCCGCTATTTCCAGAACCCGAAACCTCGGCTAGGCTCCCGGCGCATGGAGATCATCGAGTATCGCCCCCGCCCGGACCAGCTGGTTTACACCTTCGGCGGCGCCGAACCGGTTATGCGGATCAAGCCGGGAACCGCCCTGAAACTCTGGTCCGAGGACGCGTTCAACAATGCCTTGACCTCTGTGGAGGACCTGTCCAGCGAGAAGGTCAACCTGAACTTCGTGAACCCGCAGACCGGTCCGTTCTTTGTGGAGGGCGCCGAGCCCGGGGACGCCCTCGCCCTGCACATCGTGGACCTGACGCCGGCGCGCAGCTACGGCGCGTCCGCCACCATCCCGTTCTTCGGCGGGCTCACCAGCACCGACCGCACGGCGTTCCTGCAGGACCCGCTGCCGGACACCACCTGGATTTACCACGTGGACTCCGCCCGCTCCACGGTCGGATACCAGGCCCGGTTCGGCGACTTCGAGGTCGCGCTGCCGCTGGAGCCTATGCTCGGCACCGTGGGTGTGGCCCCGCCCGGCGGCGAAGTGCGCTCTTCACTGGTACCGGAACGCTTCGGCGGCAATATGGACGCGCCGGAGGTCAAAGCCGGCACCACCGTGTACCTCGGCGTGAACCAGCCGGGCGCGCTGTTCTCCATTGGCGACGGCCACTACCGCCAGGGCGAAGGCGAGGCGTGCGGCACCGCCGTCGAAGGTGCCATGCACTCCACCATCCTGGTGGAGCTGATCAAGGGCGGCGCCCCCGCCTGGCCACGGCTGGAGACCGACGGCGAGTGGATGGCCGTGGGATCCTCCCGGCCGATGGAGGATTCCTGGCGGATCGGGCAGGTGGAGATGGTGCGCTGGTTCGGGGAGCTCTTCGGCCTGCACCAGATGGATGCCTACCAGCTGCTCACCCAGACGGCCCAGGCACCGATCGCCAACGCCGTGGACGCCAATTATTCAGTGGTGGTCAAGGCACGGAAATCGCTTTTCCCCAAGGCCGACGCCTACGGCGGCCTGCATGCCGACCTGCGCCGGCGCAGCGCAGACCTTCTCTCAGACTAGGAGCACTCATGGACCTGCAGTTGCGCGGCAAAACGGCACTGGTCACCGGCGGAACCCGCGGAATCGGGCGGGCGATCGTGGAGGCCTTCGCGTCGGAGGGAGCGAACGTTGCGTTCTGCGCGCGGGATGCCGCGGAGATCGCGGAAACCGAGGCAGCCCTTGCTGACAGCGGGGTGAAGGTGGAGGGTGCCGTCCTGGACATGGGCGACGGCGACGGCGTGGCCGCCTGGGTGGACAGCGTCGCTGGCCGCTTCGGTGGACTGGACGCCGTGGTGAGCAACGTCAGCGCGCTGGCCATTCCGGACACTGCTGAAAACTGGGAAGCTAGCCTGCGGATTGACCTGATGAGAACCGTCCAACTGATGCAGGCCGCGATCCCGCACGTGCGCCGCAGCGACTCGCCCTCGCTGGTGGCAATCTCCAGCGTCTCCGGCCGGGAGGTGGACTTCGCCTCCGGCCCGTATGGCACGGTGAAGTCCGCGCTGATCGCGTACATGGCCGGGCTGGCCTTCCAGCTGGCCGACGCGGGGATCCGCGCCAATACCGTCTCGCCCGGCAACACCTATTTCGACGGCGGCGTCTGGCAGGGCATTGAGTCCGGATCTCCGGAGATGTTCACCGAGTCACTCGCGCTGAACCCCACCGGCCGGATGGGCACGCCGCAGGAGGTGGCCGACGTCGTCGTCTTCGTGTCCAGTCCGCGGGCTTCGCGGATGACCGGTGCGAATGTGCTGGTGGACGGCGGCCTGTCCCGCGGGATCCAGTTCTAGCAAACGCCTACAGCCGGCGAATTGAGACGTCCTGCACGTGCGCGGGGGAGTGCTGCCCGACGACGGACCGGACGTGCTCGATTGCGTCCTCCGTGACGCCGTCGTACAGCTCCGCGAACGCTTCCCGGGCGGCACGCCGCGGCCAGTCATCCGCGAGCAGCCCAAGGGGCAGGTCCGGGTCGAAGCGCGGGAAGCCGCGGAACACGTTGACCACTTCCGTCCGGGCCCGCATCGAGTCAACCGGCGAAAGCTCAGCCCGGCGCATCCGTTCCAGCGGGTCCTGGAGGATCGCGGTGAAGGAGGTGTATAGCTCGCGGGCAAGGTCCAGGTCCCAGGCGTCGACCGGGTTGCCGAAGGCCGTTCCGGCCGAGGAGACACGGCCGCGGATCAGGGATGCCGATACCACTCCCAGCTTGTGGCACAGGGCGATGGCCTGCTGTCCGTGGTCCCGGGGCGTGATCCACGCGCCGTCGTACAGCGGAGCGAACCACATCCATGACAGGCCCTTGCGCAGCTGCTGCCGCACGGCCCGCTGGTCCTCGGGGATGGAGAACAGCAGGGTGGTCCAGTCGGGATCGGCGGGGCCGTGGTCGGTCCCGAAGACCCGGATCACGGTGAAGCCTTCCGTGAGCCGGCGCCGGGCCTTGTCCGAGAGTGCGTAGAACGTCCGCCGCCCGTCCTTGACGGTGGTGAGGCGGCCTTCCCGCGAGAGGCGGCTGAGCAGCGTCCGTGTCCCCGAGGGACTGACATCCATGCCGGCCATCAGGTCCACGAGGGCGCCCGAGGGAACCATGGCTCCCTCCTCCAGCCAGTACTCAGCCATGAGCGTGACCAGTACCCGGCGTCCCCGGGGGCCTTCGGCTACGACGGACCGCAGGTCTTCAAGATTGCTCCACACAGCGCTCATAGTGTCATGTTCGCATCATTTATCGCGAACCGTTGACGAACGATCTAAATGTGCCATACATTGCCGATGTGATGAAGATTACATCGGCGCCTTCGAGCCCAGCCCCCACATCTGCCGCCCCGGAGCAGCCGGAGACGGAAACGGCTGTCCACATCCGCGGGCTCACCAAGCACTTCCGCCGGCAGGACGGCTCCACGGTGCCGGCCATCGACGGCGCGGACCTGCGCATCGAAAAGGGCGAGTTCGTGGTGTTGCTCGGTCCCAGCGGTTGCGGCAAGACCACGCTGCTGCGCTCGGTCGCCGGACTTGAGACTCCGGATTCGGGGCAGATCACCGTGGGCGGAACTACGGTGTTTGACGGCGCCGCCGGCATCAATGTGGGTGCGGACCGGCGCGAGCTGAGCATGGTGTTCCAGTCCTACGCTCTCTGGCCGCACATGACCGCGGCGCGGAACGTGCGCTATCCGCTGGAGAACCAGCGCGGATCACGGCGCAACCGCTCCATCATGAACCAGCGCGTCGCGGAAGCCCTTACCGCCGTGGGGATCGGGGACCTGGGCGGCCAGTACCCCAGCCAGCTCAGCGGCGGGCAGCAGCAGCGCGTCGCCCTGGCCCGTGCGCTGGTCAACAACTCCGACGTCGTCCTCTTCGACGAACCGCTGTCCAACGTGGACGCCAAGGTCCGCGAAACCCTCCGCGTGGAGCTGCTGGCCATGCAGCGCAGGTTTGGGTTTACTGCGCTGTTCGTGACGCATGACCAGGCCGAGGCCATGGAGCTGGCCACGCGCATCGCCGTCCTGGACAAGGGGCAGGTGCAGCAGTTCGGCACCCCGGATGAGGTGTACGCCCGCCCGGCCACCGAGTACGTGGCAAAGTTCATCGGCAACACCAATGAGCTGGACGGCACGCGGGCCGACGGCGGTTACAGCACCTCCCTTGGGCTGGTCCGGACGTCCGCCGCGGCCGGGGAGCGGGCAACCCTATTGTTCCGCCCGGAACACGGGCAGCTCTCCGCCGAACGGCCGGACACCGCCAGTGCCCTCCCGGGGCGCGTCGTCGCGGTGCTGTTCATGGGCACGCACACCGAGTTCCTGGTCCAGGCGGGTGAATCCCGCCTGCGCATCTGGGTCAGCGGCCGTTCAACCGATTTCCGGGAGGGGAACGACGTCTGGGTCGGGCTCCGGGAACAGGACGTCATGGTCTTTCCACGCGACGAAGCCGAGCAGCAGGAAGAACGCGTCTGATGAGCATCGACACGACGGTCAAAGACGACCGGTCCCCGGCAGCGGATCCCCGCCCGGCCCCGCCGCAGCCGCGCCGCACCCTGGCCGCCCGGCTGCGCGGCATGAACAGCTTCGACACGGTGTCCCTGCTCCTCGCCGGCGTCCTGGTGGTGCTTGTCTGCTTCCCGCTGGTGCGGGTGGTCATCAACATGTTCTACAAGGACGGCCGCTTCACCCTCGAGGCCATCCAGCGCACCCTCGCCATCGAGGACCTGGGCAAGCTGATCATCGACACCGTGCTGGTGGTCATGGCCAGCTCCCTGCTCGCCGTCGTCATAGGGTTCCTTCTCGCCTGGGCCAATACCCGAACAGACGCCAAGTTCGGTGTCCTCAACGAGGTGTTTCCGTACCTCCCCTTCCTGCTGCCTCCGATCGCGGGCGCCGTGGGCTGGACCATGCTGCTTTCCCCGCAGGCAGGGCTGCTGAACTCCTGGCTGCGGGACCTGCTGGGACTGATCGGAGTCCAGCTCGAATCAGGGCCGTTCGACATCAACTCCTGGTACGGGCTGATCCTCGTCTACACCTTCTATGCCGTGCCGTACGTCTACATGAATGTCTCGGCTGCCATGCAGAGCCTGGATTCAAGCCTCGAAGAAGCATCCAGGATCAGCGGAGCCAGCGCCCTGACCACCCTGCGCCGGGTCACCCTCCCGGCCCTGGCACCTGCCATCGGCGCCGGATTCCTGCTCTGCACGTGGTTCGGGTTCGGCATGTTCTCCATCGCCCAGATCATCGGCACGCCGGCCGGGATCGACATGATCCCGGTGCGGATCGTCCGGCTGCTCACCTTCACGTATCCGCCGGACGAGGACCTGGCGATCGGGCTCTCCGCCATCGTCGTGCTCTTCGTCGGCCTGTCCTACTACGTGCAGTACCGCATCCTGCGTAACTCCCGGTTCGGGAGCATCGGCGGCAAGGCGACGCACCACACCGTGACGAAGCTGGGCATCTGGCGTCCCGTGGTGCGCGGGGCCGTGCTGCTGTACGTCGGCGTCTCCACCGTGCTGCCAATGTTTGCGCTGTTCATCGTGTCCCTCAACGGCTACTGGACCGCGAACATCCAGTGGGATTCACTGAGCCTGGACGCGTTCCGGGTTGCGCTGGTGGATGACCCGAAGACCCGTGAAGCCTTCGCCAACTCCATGACCCTGGGCCTGGTGGGCGGCGTCATCGGCATCACCGTCGCCGCCATGGTCTCCCTCTATATCGCCCAGCACCGCAGCCGCATGACCCTCGGGCTGGACGCCGCGATCAAGCTGCCGGCCTCCATCTCCAACATGGTGATAGCGGTGGGCATCCTGCTTCTGCTGGCGCGCCCGCCGTTCAGCCTCGGCGGCACCTGGCTGATCCTGCTGATCGGCTACCTCGCGCTGTACCTGCCGCAGGCCTCGATCGCCGCGGATGCCGCCGTCGCCACCATCGGCAAGGAACTGGGGGAGGCCTCTGAGGTCTCCGGCGCCCGCAAGTGGAAAACCTTCCGCCGGGTGTTCCTGCCGCTGATGCTCCCGGGACTGGTGGGCGGCTTTGCGCTGCTGTTTGTCCGCATTATCGGTGACCTCACGGCCTCGGCGATCCTTTCCGGCACCAACAACGTGGTGGTCGGGTTCCGGATCCTCGAAGTCTTCAACGGCGGCTCCTATGCCCTGCTCGCCGCGCTCGCCTCCACCCTGGTGCTCGTCACCGCCGTCATCCTCGTCGCCGTGCTTTGGCTCTCCAAACGCATGGGCGTCGCCAGAAGCCGCAGGTAAGTCCGCACGTCCACCCCCGAAAGGAAACCCCAATGAAGAGGCACCTTCCCGTCCTGGCCCTGTTCGCCGCCGCATCCCTTGCGCTTGGCGCCTGCTCCTCCGCAGGCGGAAGCAGCGACGTCGGCGAAGCCACCAACCTCGACGCCGAAACCCAGGCCCTGGTCGACGAAGCCAAGGCAGCCGGCAGCGTCACGCTGTACGGCATGGTTGAAGAGTCCGCGCTGCGCCAGCTCGCTGCTGACTTCAAGGCCGCCTACGGCATCACCGTGGAGCCGCTGCGCCTGGTCTCCAGCGACCTCACCCAGCGCTTCTCCAGCGAAGCGGACAGTGGCAGCAGCCCCGCAGACCTGATCA
This sequence comes from Arthrobacter sp. IK3, assembly GCF_051337705.1. Lineage (NCBI taxonomy): Bacteria > Bacillati > Actinomycetota > Actinomycetes > Micrococcales > Micrococcaceae > Arthrobacter > Arthrobacter sp. IK3. The sequence goes on from NZ_JBPPSW010000007.1 coordinate 87,195, forward strand.
TGCTCACCGACTCGCCGTTCTACGATGAGGCGCTGGAGAAGGAATGGCTCCTCCCGTTCTCCGAGGCGGACATCCCCGGGTCCCTGATCGAGGACTTCCCGGCTGAGCTGTACACGCATGACGGAAACACACCCATCATTTCCATGGTCCCCACCGAAATGGCGTACAACACGGATCTGGTGGCCAGCGCCCCCACCTCCTGGGAGGAATACGCGAAGCCGGAGCACAAGGGCAAGATCCAGATCGCCGAGGTGGATTCCTCGCCGGCGAACATCGCGTTCTGGTCCCTGATGCGAGATGAATACGGGGATGAGTTCCTCGAAGGCATCGCGGCAAACACCCCGGTCCTCTCCGGCGGTGCGGTTCCCGGCACCCAGGCAGTGGCGGCCGGTGAGTCGGCCATCGGGCACCCGGGTGTGCTGGCCGTAGTGAAGTCGCTCCAGTCCAGCGGAGCACCGGTGGAGATCGTCTCCCCGAGCCCCACCACCGGTCCCGAAGTTGGGCTGGGCCTGGTCAAGGGCTCGCCGAATCCGGCCGGCGCCAAGCTCCTGGCGGCGTTCCTGATGGGCAAGGACGGGAACCTGCGGTTCAACGAGGTGGTCTCCCAGATCTCCCCGTACGACGCCGAGGGCATGGAGAGCTTCACCCGGGTCCGGGACATCGACATGGCCGACGCCACCGAACTCAAGACCCTCCTGGGCATGAACTGATATGCAGACCAGCACCACGGACACGCGCCGCAGCGCCCACGACTTCGATGCACAGCTGCCGGAGGGCTTCGACGACGCCCACCGCCGGTTCGCGCTGCTGCGCTCCGAAAACCCGGTGGCCCGGAGCCAGGACTTCGGCGGGTTCTGGGCCATGCTCGGCTACGAGGAACTGACCGAGGTCATCACGGACATCGACAGGTTCACCACGAACAAACAGAACGCCATCCCCAAGTTCGCCTTCACCGGCGTCCGTCCGCCGCTGCACCTGGACCCGCCGCAGCACACCAGCTACCGGCGCGTGATCAACCACTTCTTCACGCCGCCGAAGATGCGGGCGCTGGAGCCGGTGGTGCGCCGGTGCGTCGTCGAACTGCTGGAACCGCTCATCGCGGAGGGGACCGTGGACGTGGCGCGGGCGTACGCCCAGAAGCTGCCCGCCCACGTGTTCGCGGAGTTCTTCAACCTCTCCGTGGAAACCAGCCTGGACATCAAGGCCGTGAGCGGCACCTACGTTGATGCCATCCAGGTACTGGACCATGACACGGTCAAGAGTCTCAGCGGCCGCCTGTATGAAATTGCTCAGGCAATCATCGACGAGCGGAAAGCGGGTTCGTTCGCCGCGGAGGAGGACCTCACGCAGGCGCTGCTGGAGGCAGAGGACGACGGCGGTCCGCTGCCGGACGCCATGGTCCTGGGCTGCGTCCGGCAACTGATCGTCACGGGAATGGTGGCGCCGAGCGTGTTCATAGGCAACATGTTCGTGCACCTCAGCCGGGATCCGGACCTGCAGGAGCATCTGCGGGAGCATCCGGAGGACATTCCGGCGGCTGTGGAGGAGTTCCTGCGCCTCTACAACCCGTACCGCGGGATGGCCCGCACCGCCCGCCGGGACACCGTGGTGGGCGGGCAGCAGATCCTGGCCGATGATCCGATTGCACTGGTCTACACCGCTGCCAACCGCGACCCGCGGGTGTTCGATGATCCGGATTCGTTCCGCCTGAACCGGGAGAACATTTCCCGGCACATCAGCTTCGGCCGGGGAACACATTCCTGCCCGGGCGCACCGCTGGCCAGGATGATGTTCCGCATCACCCTGGAAGAGGCACTCTCCCGCAGCCGCTTCGACCTCACCGGGGACCCCGGGATGGCGAAGTGGGCCGAGTGGGGAACGAACCACGTGCCGCTCGAGTTCATCGCAATGGGAGCCTGATGGATACGATCGGCAGCGGCCGCCTGGCCGGGAGTTTCTCCCTGCCCAGCGACGACCCGGAAGAGGCATTCGCCGCCTACGCCCGGATGCGCCGGGAGAGCCCCGCGGCCTACACCCGGGACCTGGGCGGGTACTGGGCGCTGACCCGGTTTGAGGACGTTCAGGCGGCTGCCGCCGATTCGGAGACCTTCATCTCCAGCGTCAAGGCGGTGGTCCCCAGCGATCCACGGGGCATCCGGCGGCCGCCGCTGAACTTCGATGCCCCACGGCACACCCCGTTTCGGCGGGCCCTCAGCCGCACGCTGTCTCCGGGACGGGTTGCGGCGCTGTCGGAGCGGATCGGGGAGCGTGCCCAGGCGCTCTTCGAGGATTTCGCGGACGGGCCCGACGACGACATCTCCCGCACCTTCGGTACGCTGCTGCCCGCCTATGCGGAGGCGCTCTGGCTCAATCTCGAGGACGAGCGCATCACGTGGCTGGCGCAGACCGCAACGGCGTGGGTAGACGCGTGGCGGCGGCAAGACGGTGCCGCCGTCACCCGTCATAGCGAGGAAATGTACGACGTCGCGCGCTGGCTGGTGGCGGACCGCCGCCGGAACCCGCGGGATCCGCGCCAGGACCCGGCGTCGTCCCTGCTGTCGGAGCGGGTGAACGGACAGGAACTGGACGAGGAACACATCATCGGCGCGCTGCGGCAGTCCCTGGTGGTGGGGATGGTGGCCCCGCCGCTGCTGATCGGTGCGATTGCGCGGCACCTGGCGCTGGACCCGATGCTGCACGGTGGCCTACGCTCCGGTGAGGTGCCGCCGGAGCGGGCACTGGAGGAATTCCTCCGGCTGTACACGCCGTACCGGGGCTTTGCCCGGACGGTCAGCGCTCCCGTGGTTGTGGCTGGCGAAACGCTGCAGCCCGGAGAGCCGGTCACCCTTGTCTACGCTGCGGCGAACCGGGATCCGGAGCGGTTTCCGGACCCGGACCGGTTCGATGCCTTCCGGGAGAACGTGGACGGGCACCTTGGTTTCGGCCGGGGCCGGCACCAGTGCGTCGGCCAGCATCTGGCCCGCGGCATTATTGGCGCAGCCTTGCAGGTCCTGGTCCATAGTGCCGAACGGCTCGAGCTGCTGGGCACCCCGGAGCCGACCCGCATGCCCGAGCTCGGCTACCAGTCGGTCCGGATCCGGGTGCACCGATGAATGGAGGAGCCATGACCGCTGCCGCAACCATGACCGCTGCCGCAACCTTGACACGGCGGGACACCGGACTCGTCTGGGGACTGAAGGAGAGTTTCCTGGCGTACGTTGCCGGCTGTCCGGACGGGTCTGTGGAGCTTTCCCCTGGGACCGGCCAGTTGCCGGATGGCAGCTTCTACTTCTCGCCGGATCCGGATGCACCGGCCCCCGCCCTGCACTTCCGCGGCGGAGTCCGGCTGCGTGCGCACGGCGGGATGCTGGATGTCTGCCTTGCCGATCCTCGGGTGGAAGGGACTGATGGACGGCTACTGCTGACTGCTGAGACCTGGAAGGACGGCGTGTGGCAGCGGATCCCCTTCGCGGATGTGAGCTGGGAGCCGGCTGTTGCCGTATCGGACGGGGCTGGGGGCGGTGCCGGGACGGACGGGGGCGGTTCCGCTGGGGCTGGTGTCGGAGGGGGAGGTTGTGCGGGGGAGGGTGCCGCCGCGGCTGGTGCCGCCGGAGCTGGGACGGGCGGGCGCGAGACCGCCGCGGGAGTTGCCGCCCGGGACGGTGAAGTCCTAACACTGCTGGCCCAGACGCGTCTGCATCCCGAGGCAACCGCACTCTTTGACGACACGTACGCCGCTGGAGAGGTCCTTTCGCTGCTCATGGTTCGTGTACCGCTAGACGTGCCCAGCAGCTGACGCGCGCCAACTGAGGTTCGAAAGCCGGGAACCGATGTGGCCCCCGCAGACCGCTCATCCGGCTGATCATCGGGTTTCTAAGATTTTCCGAGTCCGGGTAGATGAGGCGACCAGGCCCCAGCACGGGTGGCCCGGTCCGTCGCCAGGGAACCGGTTTGTTCCGCGGGATCCATTTCTGAGGGGCTGTTTTTGTCCATGACGTGCACGGCTTCCCAGTCCTCGTGACAGGTGTGGCCTCCTGTGGTCACATTCGGCCACTGGAGTACCGACGACGGGCACCCTTCCCATCCCCTGTGACGGGCGTGGTCTCCTGTGGTCACATCCGGTGACAGGAGTAACGAGGGCTGGGAAACCGTGCCGGGCATGCCGACGTGTTGGACGGATTCGCTCCGCTTTGGGACGGATTCGGCCCCGCAAACCGGAGCAAACGTCACAAACCGGAGCGACGGGCGCCAACCGGAGCAACGTCCCAGATCGGAGCCAGAAATCGGAGCCACAGCCCGGAACAAACGTCACAAACCGGCGCAAATCGGGTGGAGGATCCCCCCCCCGTGCCCGCCGTTCCCACCCGTCGTGACGTCTGTTACCGGGAGTGGTTACAGCGGTAGACACCAACAACGGAGAGTGGGAATCCCGGCAGGTAGGGCCCCCGGCGCCCCCAACCCCAGCCCAACGAAAACGGGAGGAACAGCCAAAGCTGTCCCTCCCGCCGTCGTACGCCGGCTTCCCGGACGCGGTACGCCCGAAACTAGAGCTGCGAACCGACTTTGAAGTCGGTCTCGTCGCCGCGGGTGTAGGAGAAGCCGTCAGCGCCGATGGTCACTTCCATTTCGGAGGAGTCGGTGCGGGCCACAACCTGCTGCGGGTTGCCGTCCAGGTCCAGGACCAGGGAGGCCTCGGTGTACCAGGACGGAACAACGGGGTTGCCCCACCAGTCGCGGCGCTGGTTGTCGTGGACGTCCCAGGTGATGGTGGGGTTGTCCGGGTCGCCGGTGTAGTAGTCCTGCGTGTAGATCTCGATGCGGTGGTCGTCCGGATCCAGGATGTAGAGGTAGAACGCGTTGGAGACGCCGTGGCGTCCGGGGCCGCGTTCAATCCGGTCGGAGATGCGCAGGGCGCCCATCTTGTCGCAGATCTGGATGATGTTGTGCTTCTCGTGCGTGGCGAACGCAACGTGGTGCATGCGGGGGCCGTCGCCGCCGGTGAGGGCGGTGTCATGGACGGTGTCCTTGCGGTGCAGCCAGGCAGCGTACGTGGTGCCCTCGGAGTCCTTGATGTCCTCGGAGACGCGGAAACCCAGGTTCTCCAGGTAGGCACGGCCGCGGGGAACGTCCGGGGTGACCTGGTTGAAGTGGTCCAGGCGCACCAGCTCGCCGGCGGAGTAGAGGTCGTAGCGCTGGGTCAGGCGCTCCACGTGGTCAACGTGGTAGAAGAACTCGTACGGGAAGCCCAGCGGGTCCTCCACGCGGACGGAGTCGCCCACGCCCTTGGTGAAGCCGTTGGCGCGGCGCTCGGTGCGGCAGCCCATTTCCTTGTAGTAGGCCTCGGCAACGTCCACGTCTTCCGGGGTGCGCACGCGGTAGGCGAAGGACGCGACGGCGGCGACGGGTCCTTTGCGCAGCACCAGGTTGTGGTGGATGAACTCCTCGAGGGAGCGCAGGTAGATGGCGTTCTCATCCTCTTCGGTGACGTGCAGGCCCAGGACGTCCACGTAGAACTCACGGGACTTGGCCAGGTCAGTGACCACCAGCTCCATGTAGGCGCAGCGGACAATGTCCGGCGGGTTGATGGACGGCTTGGGAATCGGGTTGGCGTTCATGGTTCTCCTTCGAACAGAGCGGGGGGATTTAGGCGTCGGTCTTGGCGGCGTCGTCGGTGCCGAACTTGGGCGTGTGCACCTTGCCGAGGGTGATGTGCACGGCCTGCTGGTCGGTGTAGAAGTCGATCGAGCGGTAGCCGCCTTCGTGGCCGAGGCCGGAGGCCTTCACACCGCCGAACGGGGTGCGCAGGTCGCGGACGTTGTGGCTGTTCAGCCACACCATGCCAGCCTCGGTGTTCTGCGCGAAGTTGTGCGCGCGGGTCAGGTCCTGGGTCCAGATGTAGGCGGCCAGGCCGTACTTGGTGTTGTTGGCCAGTTCCAGGGCCTCTTCTTCGGTGTCGAACGGGGTGATCGCGACGACGGGGCCGAAGATCTCCTCCTGGAAGATCCGCGCGTCGGGCTTCACGTCCGCGAAGACGGTGGGGGCAATGTAGTTGCCCTCTTCCAGGCCTTCGGGGCGGCCGCCACCGGCCAGCAGTCGGCCTTCGGTCTTGCCGATCTCGACGTAGGATGCCACCTTCTTGTAGTGCTCGGGGTGCACCAGGGCGCCCACCTGGGTCTTCGGGTCATGGGGATCGCCGACGACGATGGTCTTTGCGCGGGCGGCATACCGTTCGCAGAACTCGTCATAGACCGGGCGCTCCACCAGGATGCGGGAGCCGGCGGTGCAGCGCTCGCCGTTGAGGGAGAAGACGCCGAACAGCGCGGAGTCCAGGGCGGCGTCGAGGTCCGCGTCCGCGAAGACCACGCACGGGCTCTTGCCGCCGAGCTCCATGGACAGGCCCTTCAGGTTCTCTGCCGCGTTGCGGAAGATGGTCTGGCCGGTGGTGGTCTCACCGGTGAAGGAGATCAGCGGAACCTGCGGGTGCTTCACCAGCGCATCGCCAGCTTCCTCGCCCAGGCCGTTGACCAGGTTGAACACACCGGCCGGAACGCCGGCTTCGGTGAAGATGTCCGCCCACAGGGAGGCGGAGAGCGGGGTGAACTCGGCAGGCTTGAGCACCACGGTGTTGCCGGTGGCCAGGGCCGGGGCGAGCTTCCAGGACTCGAGCATGAACGGGGTGTTCCACGGGGTGATCAGGCCGGCGACGCCGATCGGCTTGCGGTTCACGTAGTTGATCTGGGAGCCCGGGACCTTCATCGCGTCGTCGAACTGGGCGACGATCAGGTCCGCGAAGAAGCGGAAGTTCTCGGCCGCGCGCAGGGCCTGGCCCTTGGCCTGGGTGATCGGCAGGCCGGTGTCGAAGGTTTCCATCTCCGCCAGGCGTTCTTCCTGGGCCTCGACGGCGTCGGCAATCTTGTTGAGGATGCGGGCACGCTCACGCGGCTTCATCTTCGGCCACGGGCCATTCACGAAGGCTTCGCGGGCGGCAGCGACGGCGGCGTCGATGTCTTCCTTCTGGCCCGCGGCGGCGGTGGCGTAGTTCTGGTTGGTTACCGGATCCAGCACGTCGAAAGTGGCGCCGTTGATGGAGTCCACGAATTCGCCGTTGATGAAGTGCTGGATGTGGGTCGGAAGGTTCTCCGGGATGTAGTGCTCAGCCATGGGGCGTCTCCTTTGATGCGGGGTCTGGGGTTACGGGGTGGAGCTTGCGGGGGTGTGCTTGAGGTAGGCCTCGAGGGTGGCGATCCGGTGGGCGCGCGCCGCGGCCTCGATGGTGCCGGCGTCGGCCTTTGCCTCGATCAGTTCGAGCAGGCGCCCGTGCTCGGCCACCGAGTCCTGGGCGCGGCCGGGAACGTAGCTGAAGGTGGAGGAGCGCAGGGCGCCGAGCCGGTTCCAGCCGCGGTGGACCAGGTCAAGGATGTGCGGGTTGGGGCAGTTGGTGAACAGGGCGGAGTGGAAGTCCCGGTTCAGGGCGGTGAAGCGGACCGGGTCGAAGTGCTCCAGGCATTCGCGCATTTCGGCGTTGATGGCCTTGGCCTGAGCCAGGTCCTCTGCCGTGACGAGCGGTGCGGAGAGCGCCGTCGCGTACCCTTCCACCAGGCTCAGGGTCTGCATGGTGTAGAGGTATTCGGTGGGGTCGATGCCGGTGACGGTGGCGCCGACGTTCCGCTCGAACCGGACCAGCCCTTCGGCCTCCAGCCGGCGGATCGCCTCCCGGACCGGGACGGCGGAGCAGCCCAGGTCCGCGGCGATCCGGCCGAGCACCAGGCGGTACCCGGGTCCGTATTCACCGGAGGCGATCTTCGACTGGACGGTCTGGTAGGCCTGTTCGGCCTTGCTGACTGTCCCAGCGTTGGGGACGCTGCTCACGCCTGTTCCGCCGCCCAGGCCTCGTACTTTTCCTTCCACGCCGCGTTCATCGGGTAGAGGCCATCGACGCCGTGGCCGGCCTTGACCATCTCGGCGATGAACTCTTCCTGGTGTTCCTGCTTAATGCAGGCTTCCACCAGTTCCTCGGCGATGGCCGGCGGGATGACCAGGATGCCGTCGTCATCGGCCACGATGATGTCACCGGGCTGGACGGTGGAGCCGCCGCAGGCGATGGTGATGTCCGTGTCCCAGGGGATGTGCCGGCGGCCGAGCACCGCGGGATGCGGGTTGGCGCAGTAGACGGGCAGGTCGAAGCTGGCGACGGTGGAGTAGTCGCGGACGCCGCCGTCGGTGATGATGGCTGCGGCGCCGTTGTGCATCGCGCGCAGGGCGAGGATGTCGCCCAGGGTTCCGGTGCCCTTTTCGCCGCGGGCTTCCATGACCAGGACTTCGCCTTCGCGGACGGAGTCGATGGCGCGTTTCTGCGCGTTGTAGCCGCCGCCGTGGGTCTTGAAGAGGTCTTCGCGGTTGGGGACGTAGCGCAGGGTGCGGGCGGTGCCGACCACCTTGCGGCCGGTCTTGGTGCCGGTGAGGCCGTCGATGGAGACGTTGTTCAGGCCGCGGGCGCGCATCTGCGAGCTCAGCGTGGCGGTGGCGACGGATTCGAGCTTGGCCTTCAGCTCCGGGGTGAGGGCCGACGCCGGTTCCTCCGCGGGCGCGAGGCCCGCCTTCTCGGCGGAGCCCCAGGCTTCCTCGCGCTGCTTGTCATCGATCTTGGGCTGCGCGCCGAAGGGAGCCAGCGGCGTCGTGCCTTCGGTGACGGCGGTGGTCAGGCGGCCGGTCGTCTGTCCTGTGGAGGGGGAGTCCACTTCAATTTCGACGACGTCGCCCGGGACGGCCACGGAGGCGCCGGCGGGGGTGCCGGTGAGGATCATGTCCCCGGGTTCGAGGGTGAGCAGCTGGGAGAGGTCGGCGACCAGCTGCGCGAAGGGGAAGAGGAGGTCTTCGGTGGTGTCGTCCTGGGCGAGTTCGCCGTTGACCCAGGTACGCACGCGCAGGGCTGCGGGGTCCACGGACGCGGCGTCGAGGATGGCCGGGCCCACGGGGGTGAAGCCGTCGCCGCCCTTGGAGCGGAGGTTGGAGCCCTTGTCTGCCCAGCGGAGGTCGTACACGCCGAGGTCGTTGCTGGCGGTGACTCCGCCGACGTAGCTCCAGGCGTCTTCGATGCTCACGCGGCGGGCGGTTTTGCCGATGATCAGGGCGATTTCGCCTTCGAAGCCGAGCAGTTCGCAGCCTGCCGGGCGCTCAATTGTGCCGCCGGTGAGGGCGAGGGAGGAGCTGGGCTTGAGGAAGTAGGAGGGCTGCTCCGGGGTGCGTCCGCGTTCTGCTGCCCGGCTGGGGTAGTTGATGTGGACGGCGATGACCTTGCCGGCCTGTGCCAGTGTCTCCGGTGTGGCGGTGCTGCTCGTGGACATCTCACTCCTGGATCAAGTACGAAATCGTATATGATCCAGTCTGCCTTGTGGGGTGGGTCACGTCAAGGGGGGGATGAGGGCAACCGTTGGCCCTCTTTTTGCCTGCCCCAGCTCCGCTGTGAACTTTAATAAGCGCCGATTGTCACCATAAAGGGAAGAACGAGTGTACAGCCGAAGCGACCCCCAAGCCCTCAATTGCTGCAGACCATCCAATAACGTGCAACCTTTTCTCCAAGTTGCGACACCACTGAATGCACAGAAAAACCATCGCTATAACGACGAGCCCTGCTATGATCTGAGTTGCCATCGACCCAAATATCAAGGTTAGTGTCAGGCAGGATGCGGCACCTGCACACAATGCAATGCTTATAAGAGTTCGTTTGTGCCGCAACCTTTGTTGTCTCATTCTGAGATCGGTTGCATCTTTTTCGGCGCGGAGGGCGGCTAATTCGATTTCAAGTCTCTGCGATTCATCCACCTTCTGATTGAGCTTTCTATGTGCCTCCAATTCACGATCTTTAGCCTCCGTTGCATCAACATATGCTCTGGCTATCCGCTCATCACGTTTTCTGCGATCAATGTTGTTAAGGGCATTAAATCTTCTGGTTCGTTCAGCTAATACATCTGAAGCTAACTGCGTAGGTGATGCGTCTGATGCGATTTTGTCAAGCATTTCGGGGAGTGGGTAAAGTGCTTGGGCTTGATGAAGGTCTAGATTTGATCCCCCTTGTTCAGGAGATAGTTGTGCAGCTAGCTGGATCGCAAACTCAGGGGGATACCGTGCCGGTAGCTGCCAAATCGCTTCGTCGACGAATTGGCCAGCGGCCACAGTGGCCAGTTGTACCAATTCATCTGGGCGGGCACTGATTGCTATGATGGTAGTCCACTGAGCCAAGGATAAAGTGAGGGAAACCCTGTCGTTGGATACCTTGGAATAGGCCGGGCTCATAGCCTGATCCGTCGTAATGATCCATGCACCTGGCCAGTGCTGGGATGTCTCACGGCGTCTCCGCCGCCATGCCATCGTCATGGTTTCGGCGTCGCGTTCGATGACTTTTTGGGAGCGGGTTCTATGCGAATGTTCAAGATACTCGCAGAGTGCTTCATGGCACTTTTGGCGGTGTTCCGCAGAGACCTCGTTTCCGTGTGTGCGGACCTGGACTCCCATGTCTTCCAGTCGGCTTACCAAAGAATTTGCCGCAGCAGTCACTTCTGTTAGTGACTTATAGGTACCTTCTCGAAGTGCGCTAATAATGATTCCGTGTAGTTGGTCGTCCACTAGCGAGGCATAAAACTCCATGCGTGCATTTCGGTTATGGGCTTCTCGATAGAGACTCTCCAGATTTGGAATCTCTCGCTCCAGCAACTCGAGTAGTTCATCTATGGAGTGCTTTGCAACTACGACGCTCCAACCATCCTTTACTGCGCGACGGATGGTCATCTCGGTGCCACTCTGGTCTCGGGCGGGGCCTAGCAGGCCGATAAGGACCGGAGTATCCAGAATTGCCCGTTGCCTCACAGCCTCGCCCAGAATGCCTGCGAGTTGTCGTCCCGAAATCCCAGCCATGTATGAGTGCAAGACACAGCCGGTAGCTATGTGCTTTACGAGGTCCAAGCCAAATGGGTCCAAAGGGTCCAGGGCGCTAACGGCGAAGGATTGAAGAAGCTGCACAATTTCTGTTCTGTTACTTGCTTTTTCCAAAGAGCGAAGGACGAGTTCGGTTTTGTTCGCGCTCGGACTTATCCTGCCTTCGACTAGGCTCCTCGCGGATCCTAAGCGCTCCTGCAGAGTGTCCTCAATAGCAGGTACCAATGCGGAGACCAGCGCATCAAGCCAGAGGTTCGCCTCGATGGTGTCCGGTTCTATCCCTAGGCCTTCTCGTGCCCTCACCCGCATCTCGGACGTAGTTCTTTCGCGTAGGGCTTTAACCCAAACGTCGTTTTGTTGTAGGTCAGCTAAACCTTTTGCGGTGAGAATCCACTCTTGTTTCTCCTCGTCTAGCGTAGCTAGCCCTAACTCTCTAGCTACGTTCATGGCATTCACGAAGGCATCCCGCGTGGCATGCGAGCGGGGCCAGGTTCGAGACACCTCGCCCTGTATCTCAAGAAGAGAACGCGGCCCCTCCTTCAACGATTGGCAGGCTGCTGCCACAATGAGATCGACTTCAGTAGTGGCCGATTTCCGTTGCAGTACGTTCTGTACGGCGTTCAGGAAGCCGACCCTTTCAGGTTCTATCGCGTCAACTTCAAGCATATTTTTGGCCCCCCAGATCGTTGAAGATCAATAAGTCTATGGGATGGAGCCCTGAGTCGGTACAGATGATAAAGGACGTGTCTAGGGGTGGAAGTCTGCCCAATCCAACAGGGGGATGTTCCTGTAACCAGGACGTTGGTGACTGCATGCAGCTTAATCCCTTTATGTGGTAGGTGAGAACTCAACCAGCTGTTCTTGGCGGTGCACTTCTTCGCGTGGTGCCCGGTGAATGTCCCCAGGGGCTGGTAACTTCGAAGCGACCCGTGGCAGACGGCTCACGGCAAAAGGGACGAGGAAAAATGAGCAACGACTATTCAACAGCTTGGGATGCACTGACCGATGCTATCGGCGCAGCAAAAGGGCGTAGCTCAGGATCCATCAGTGATCAGGAGCACCTTAGCGTAGATCAGCGTCTCAAAGTGGCCGAGGTAGCGGCCTTGCTTTCCATCGCCCAAGAGATATCTGCGCTCAATCCCCAAAACACCTCGACTAACGACGGCGAGGGCAATCAGGTCAACGGCTGGGGGATCATAACGAAGAAGGCAAAACAGAAATCAGGCAAGATGAATCAGTTCTGAAGGAAGAGTCCCCGAAACGTACCCGTCCGACTGAAGCAATAGTCGACATGGTTGGGATCACTCGAGGCAACCAGTCGTCTTAGAGGTGAGCGCGCAAGATCCGTGGGGACCAAGGCACGGACAGGAACGTTCAAGGTGCATGCCACGCCGAGCAAGGTGGCAAACAGGCCGCGCGTTTTCGTCTCACTGCACTTGATGTTTCCCCGGATGTGAGTACACCACCACCAGAACACACACCGCTGAAAACCCAGCCTGCGCCAGCAGCAGCACTCCAGGCACATACCCCAGGAAGAGCCCGAGCAGAAGCGGAACCATCGCCAGCAGCGTCGTGTCGAAACCGCGGACCATTGACCCGGCCTGCGCGCTGGGCATCGGACCGAACGGGGTGTCGATGGGAGGAGCCGTCCAGTCAGGCTGGACCCGGTAGGCGCCTCGCACAGCCGACGCACCAAACCCGACACCAGCCAGTGCACCCAGAGCAATCAATGACGGATCGCCGGCGCCGAGCAGCACCAGTACCGCACACAACACCGCAGCCCAGAGCGCCAAAGCAACGGCAGGCAGCGCCATCCGGCTCAGCTTCACGACGGACACCGACAGCGGCAGCAGCATGTCCAGGCCCGGCATGATTGCCGTCCGCCGGGCCACCGCACCCAGCGCCGGAACCGCCGCAAACACAGCCACAGCGATCATCCCCAGCTGCACCAGCGGAGGCTGGGCACCGCCGGCCAGCAACACAACCACGAGCACCGCCAGCACCAGCACCGGACGCACCCACAGGCCGCGGGTCCGCAGGAACGCCGCGGTATCCGCACGCAGCAGAGCACCAAACGGAGTGCGCCCGCCCCGCGCATACCAGCGCGCCGCACGAGGGGAGGCAACGCCGTCGGGCTCTGCCGAAAGCGCCCTGCCGATCTCATTGAGATCCATCAGGTACACCGCGGCGCCGGTGTGCCCGGACACCGCGCCGCCGCGGATCAGCTCCCGGCCCGGGATCCGATCCAGCCGGGAGAATACGAGCAGGCCGAGGGCAACGGTGACACCCAGGCCTCCGACCGCCAGCGCCCATGACCCCGCGGCGACCCGCACCGTGACCAGACTCAGTAGCACCAGCACCAACAGGCCGGGAAGCATGCCGCGGCGCCGCTCAGCCGCCGCCTGCAGAGCCGGCCGGGCCTGCTGCAAACCCGCAAGCAGCACGGCACAAACCGCACCCGCCCCAAACGTCGCAGCCGCCAGGACCTGACCCCGAACACTGGTCTCCAGGTCCATCACAAACCCGAATGGCAGATACAGCAGGGACGTGCCCGCCCACACCTGCAGCAGGTGCCGGACCAGCCGTCCCGCCACCATCGGCCGCCGCTCCAGCGGCAGCCCCAGCCACCAGTACCCTTCGGGTCCGCTGACCGCCGCGGGGCCCAGCTTCCGGGCGATCACCATCACCGCAGCCAGGGCCGCGAACACCAGCACAGCCGCTGCCGCGCCGTCGGGCAGGGAGAACGACGGCGGCGCCACCAGGGTGCGCCCGGAACCGACGTTCCATGCCTGGGCGACCTGCTCGCGCAGGGCCAGGACGAGCCCCACGGCCAGCGCACCGATGGTTCCCAGCGCCAGCACAGCGGTGTAGACGTCGACGAAGACATCCCGGAACCGGGTCCGGCCGCGGGAAAACGCCCGCGAGGCCTGCCGGGTGTAACGGACCGGGTCGAACGGGGGAGGTGCCTGGACGGTGTCGGCGGTCATAAGTCAGCGTCCGGCGATTTCCGCGGCGGCGCGCTCGGGCGCGATCTCCCGGACGTCGTCGTCAATCAGCAGGCACCGCTGCGCGGTGGCCAGCAGCAGCGCCGGATCGTGGGTCACCAGCAGGACCGTGCCGCCGCCGTCGGTATAGGCCTGGATGCGTTCTCCCACCCGTTCGCGCATGGCGGGGTCCAGGCGCTGCTCCGGTTCATCGAGGATCAGCAGCGACGACGGCCGGATCAGGGCCGACGCGAGCAGCAGCCGGCGGCGCTGGCCGGAGGAGACGGAGGCGGGAACGGCGTCGGCCCGCTCCTGCAGGGCGAAGAACTCCAGTTCGGCGTCGACGGCGGCGTCCGGGTCCGGGACCGAGTGGCCGCGGGCGACCAGCTGCAGGTGCTCGCGCAGGGAGAGGGAAGGGAAGAACGCATCCTCGTCGAACAGGGCGGCGACCGAGCGACGGAACGGGATGGCGTCCTCGTTGACCGGCAGCCCGTGGACCCGCACCTCGCCGTCGAGCATCTGCTGCTTCCCGGCGATGGTGCGGGCGGCGGTGGACTTCCCGGCACCGTTGAAGCCGACGATGCCGAGGATCTCGCCTGCCTCGGCGCGTGCCGTGATCGGCCCGCACACCGGCAGGCCGCCGTAGCCTACGGACAGGTTGCAAATGTCGAGCACGGCCCCCGGGAAAGTCATGGGACTAATCTAATCGGTGCACTTAGATCCTCAGGAGCGGACCCGAGAGGCCGAATGGCCCGGGTGGAGCGGTACGCCGCGCCCGTCGTGTACGGCAAGATTTGAAACCTGTCTGCGATCGCGAGTCCCGTCCGCCGCCGCCAGTAAGTCGGTGGGCCCCCGATTAGCCGATCAGCTGCCGGCGCATGGTCTCGGCATCATGGACGGCCGACATATGCAGGAACTTGCCGTCCCGGATGGTGTAAATGGCGTACTCCTCAATGTTGATCGGCTTGCCCGACGGCGGCACGCCTAGCCATTCCTTGACGGGGGTGCCGGTGTTGGTTGCGCGGACGGCCACCACCTCGCCGTTGATCGCGATATCCAGGGTCTCCCAGTGGAAGTCCGGAACGGCGTCGGTGATGCTGTACAGCTGCGCCACTACGGCGTCCCGGGAACTGGGCTGGCTATGCAGGACAATCTCGTCGTGCACGAACTCGTCCATCCGGTCGAACTCGTGGGCGTTGAGCGCCTCCATATAGCGGGCGTAGAAGTCGCGAACGTTGAACTCAGTCATGATGTTTCCTTTCGGCGGCCCGAAGGTTCCGGGACCTGCTGTTCCGTCTGTGAAGTGCGCTCCGGGTGAGCGTCTTCGTGGATGTAACCTCGCCGCCTGTTAGTTTTATTCCGGGCGGTACAGAAGTGGTTTCGAAGCGTAGGATCAGGGTATGGCTGAGACCCCTACCGGGCCCGGGCGTCCGGCGTCCGGCCGTCCCCGGGAATTCGACCTGGACCACGCACTGGACCAGGCGCTGCTTGTGTTCTGGAAGCAGGGCTACGAAGGCTCCAGCCTCAGCGATCTGACCACCGCCATGGGCATCGGCAAGCCCAGCATGTACGCGGCGTTCGGCAACAAGCAGGAGCTCTTCCGCCGCGCGCTGGACCGCTACGCCGAGGGGCCCGGATCCTATGTCGCCCGCGCGCTGGAGCAGCCCACCGCCCGGCAGGTGGCGGAGGTGCTGCTGCGCGGAGCCGTGCAGACCACCACCGCGCCACAGGGCTTCGGCGGCTGCCTGACCGTGCAGGGAGCGCTCGCCGAAAGCCCCCAAGCGCAGCCCGCCCGCGACATCCTCGTGCCGTGGCGAAACGAGGCAATGCGCCGTCTGGCCGAGCGACTGCGCCGCGCGCTGGACGACGGCGACCTGCCGCCGGATGCGGACCCCGACCGGCTTGCCCGCTACCTGGCCACCCTGATGTTCGGCATCGCGGTCCAGGCGGCCAGTGGCTTGGACGCTGGGGAGCTCGACGACGTCGTGGATACCGCGTTGCAGAGCTGGCCCGCCTAGGGCGAACGGGCTCCAATAACGGCCCGGGCAATACAGCGATTGGATGATATGGGCGCGGCGCCACATATACCTTCCGGTAGATCCACAGGATGCTAACTAAGGGCGATAGCTAAGGTGCCGCCGGTTTTCCGGGACGGGTTGACTTGCCCGGCCGGCAAACGCTGAATGGGACGTACCGGAGCAAACCCAAGCGAGGCAGTCATGGCAGGGAAATTCGAGGTCTATCAGGACAAAGCCGGCGGATTCAGGTTCCGTCTCAAGGCAGGCAACGGCGAGGTCATCGCCTCCTCCGAAAGCTACAAGTCGAAGGCATCGGCGCTCAAGGGAGTGGAGTCCGTCCGCTCCAACGCCAACTCAAGGATCACCGACCTGACCTGACGGCCCGACGCCGCCACCCAGGTGCCGTGATGGGTAGTTCCCGCGTCCTGGCCCTCGTCGTCGCGCACCCTGACGACGACGCGTACGGGCTCGCCGGAACCGTGGCCTTGCACGAGGACGATCCCGGCTTCCGGTTTGTCCTGGTCCACGCGACCGACGGCGGCGCCGGACTGATCGATCCGGCCTATCCGCCGGTCAGCGAGGACCTCGGCAGCATCCGCCGCCGGGAAATGGACGCCGCGTGGACCGCGCACGGCCGGCCGCCGGACCGGCACGAATGGCTTGATTACGACGACGGCGCCGTGAACCGGGTCCCGTTTGCCGAGCTGGTGGAGCGCATCGGCGGAATCCTGGACCAGGAACTGCCCGACGTCGTCGCCACCTTCGGTCCGGAAGGACTCACCGCGCATCCCGACCACATTGCGGTGGGAGCCGCCACCGACGCCGCATTCACCCGGCTGCGTGCCGACGGCGGTCCGGGCCTGCAGCGGCTACTGCACGGCTGTGTCCGCCGCTCCACCTGGGAACGCTGGAACAGCGGGCGGATCCGCCGCGGGCTGAAGCCGTGGGAAGCGGGCCGGATGTATGACGTGTGCCCCGTTCCGGACGAGGAGATTGGCATCGAGGTTGATGTCAGCGCCGTGGCGGACCGGATAGTGGCCGGACTGATGCAGCACAGGACGCAGCGGCACGTGATCTCGCCCGGGGTGCCGCCGGACGCGGAAGAGGACGCCCGCTGGAACCGGATGGTCGGCGTCGAACCGCTGGTGCAGGCCTGGCCGTCCAGGCCCCCGGGGGCCCCGGTGCTGGGCGATGTGTTCGAAGGGCTCGGCTGACCGGGACGCTTCCCATCGAGATTGCAGAAACTGCTGCCTGTTTAAGGGCTCAAAAGAGCAGTTTCTGCCATCTCGAGCGCGGGCGTTTACGAAACGTCATGGATCCCGGAATTCTCCCTTTAGGGTGTGACGCAGATCGCGCAAACGTTTACGTAAACCGTTTGCGTCCACGCAGTCCACCAAGAGGAGGGGCATGGCAACGATTCGGGACGTCGCGAAACACGCCGGCGTATCTCCGGCCACCGTTTCCCGCGTGGTCAACGGCCTGGTGGGGTATTCCGAAGAGACCCGGCGCCGCGTCGAAGCGGCCGTGAGTGCGCTCAACTACGAAACCGACTTCATGGCCCGCGGCCTGAAGACGCGGCAAACCTCCGTCATCGGGCTACTCGCACCCATGGTTTCCGACGCGCTGGCCTCCGAAGTAATGCGCGGAGTCGAGGAAGCAGCGCGTGAACACGGGTACGCCGTGATGCTCGGGCGAACCGGCCTGAAATCAGTCTTCATCGACGGCTACCTGCGGACGCTCCGCACCTACCGGGCAGCCGGTGTGATCCTGATTTCGGCGGTCATCACGGACGACATGCGGCAGTCGCTCGGCCCGAACATTCCACTGATCTCCGTTGCCATCAGCGACAAGTCAGGCTCGCCCAGCGTCTCCATCGACGACGAACGGGCGGGCTACGACGCCACCCGCTACCTGCTCTCCCTCGGACACCGGCGCATCGGCCTGCTCGCCGGGGACCCGTCGTCGGTCTTTGTGGCCCACCCCCGCCAGCGCGGCTACGAGCGGGCCATGGCCGAAGCGCAGCAAACGCCCGTCATTGCGCACGGCACCTTCTTCTATGACAGCGGTGCACCCGCCCTGGACGAGCTGCTCCGGCAGGAACCGGAGCTCACCGCCGTCTTCGCCGTCAGTGACGAAATGGCCGCTGCCGCCGTCAACGAACTGCAGGAACGCGGCCGCCGCGTCCCGGAAGACGTCTCGGTGCTCGGCTTCGACAACACCTCCACGGCCCAGCATGTCCACCCGCCGCTCAGCACCGTCGCCCAGCCGCTGGAGGACATGGGCAGAACGGCCGTCGGCAAAATCCTCCGCGCCCGCAACCTCGGCCCCCGGATTGTCCCGCACTCCATCATTGCCCGCGGATCCACCGGGCCGCCCCGGGACCAGTACCAGCCCAGCACCCGAACCAGCCAAGCACCACCCGCCACTACAAGGAGCACAGCATGAGGCAACGACGCCACAGTCAACGGATTCTTCTCGGAACGGCAGTACTGACCATCTCCGCCCTCGCCGTCGCCGGCTGCGGCGGCAGCAGCGAGGAACCCGAAGCACAGCAGGACGCAGCCGCTGCGTTCGAAGGCCGGGGACCCATCAACTACGTCTCCTCCCGGGACGCCTCCGGCGCCGCCCAGGACACCATCGACAAATGGAACGCCGAACACCCCGATGAACAGGTGACGTTCATCGAGCTCCCCGATTCAGCAGACCAGCAGCGCCAGCAGCTGGTGCAGAACGCCCAGATCGAATCGGACACCTTCAGTGTGCTGAACCTGGACGTCGTCTGGACCTCCGAATTCGCGGCGAACCGCTGGATCATGCCGCTGCCCGAGGACGCACTGCCCACCGACTCAATGGTTCCCGCCGCTGTGCAGACCGCCACCTACCGGGACACTCTCTACGGCGCCCCGTATTACACGGACGGCGCCCTGCTCTACTACCGCACGGATCTGCTGCAGGCAGCCGGCATCGAGGCCCCGCCCACCACCTGGGAAGAGATGACGGCGGCATGCGAGAAGGTGCTGGCCCTACCCGAAGCGGAAGGCATGTCCTGCTACGCCGGGCAGTTCGACAAGAACGAAGCCCTGACGGTGAACTTCACCGAAGCCGTCGGATCGGCCGGCGGCGAGCTGTTCGACGACGAAGGCACCCCGACGGTGGACACCCCGGAAGCCCTGACCGGCCTCACCCAGCTCACCGACGCGTTCAACGACGGCCTTGTTCCCAGCGACGCCATCACCTACCTCGAGGAACAGGGCCGCCGCGCCTTCCAGGAAGGCGACCTGGTGTTCCTGCGCAACTGGCCGTTCGTCTACTCCTCGCTGACCGCGACGGACGGCTCCAGCGCCGTCGTGGACAAATTCGGCATCAGCGCGGTGCCCGGCATCGGGGACAACCCCGGCGTCTCCACGCTCGGCGGCCGGAACCTCGCCGTCTCGCCGTTCACCGAAAACAAGGCCACTGCCCTGGAGTTCATTCAGTTCTTCACCAGCGAGGAAGAGTCCAAGGCCCGCCTGGACAAGAGCTCACGCGCGCCGGTCTACCCCTCGCTGCTCGAGGATCCCGCCGTCGTCGAAAACCGCCCGTTCTACCCGACGCTGCTGGAATCACTGGAGAACGCGCAGGCGCGCCCCCAGGTAGTCAAGTACGGCGCCACGACGACGGCGATCCAGGAAGAAGCGTACGCAGCCCTCACCGGGGAGAAGGACCCGGAGACGGCTCTTGCCGACATGCAGGCCAAGCTCGAAGAGCTCGCCGCCGACTAGGCACGACGGCGGCCGCCGGCATGGGTGCCGGCGGCCGCCTCCGCAGCCAGAACCCAGACCCCGCCCAGTGAGGAACGCCATGAGTACCAGCACTGCTGCGCCTCCGCGCCGTCCCGACGGCCCGCCGCCCGTAAAACGCAAACCCGGAAACCGCACCGCCGGGGAAGGCAGGATGGCGGCGCTGCTGCTGTCCCCAACCCTTCTGGTGCTTGCCCTCGTCATCGCTTATCCGCTGATATCCGCCCTGTACCAGTCACTGTTCCGGGAAGAATCCGGACTCGATGAGAACGGCTTCGTCGCCGAAGGCGAAAGCTTCGTGGGGCTGGCCAACTACACCGACCTCCTCGCCGGGGAATCAGGCCAGCGGTTCCTGAACGCCTTCGCCAACACCACCTTCTTCACCTTCACCACCGTGGCGCTGGAAACCGTCCTGGGCCTGGCCCTGGCGCTCGCCATGAACCGGGCGTTCCGCGGCCGGGCAATCCTGCGCGCCAGCATCCTCATTCCCTGGGCCGTGCCCACCGCCGTCTCCGGCCTGCTCTGGCGCTGGATCTTCCAGTCGGACGGCATCGCCAACACCCTGATCGGCACCGAAATCCTCTGGACCGCCGAAGGATTCCAGGCCAAAGCCGCCGTGATCATCGCCGAAGTCTGGAAGACCGCCCCGTTCATCGGCCTGCTCGTCCTGGCCGGCATGCAGGTCATCCCTGGCGAGGTCTACGAGGCGGCCCGCATCGACGGCGCCGGCTGGTGGCGGCAGCTGGGCTCGATCACGCTCCCCTTGGTGAAACCCACGCTGCTGGTCGCCGTCCTCTTCCGGCTGCTCGATGCCCTGCGGATGTTCGACCTGCCGTTCGTACTGATAGGCCCCGGAAAACAATCCGTGGAGACCCTGTCCATGCTCGCCTGGGACGAATCAAACCAGCTGCGCTACGGCTCGGCGTCGGCATTCGCCATCATCCTGTTCCTCTACGTGGCCCTGGTGGCAATCGTCTTCGTGAAGCTGCTCGGCGCGGACGTCGCGGGCACCAAGGAGATGCGCAGCCTCCGCAAGGCGGGCCCCTCCCGGAAGGCAAAGGCACGCTCATGACACAGATACCCGTCCTCACCCGCACGGACACCCCGGACGAAGTCCCGCAGCGGGCACCGAAGAAACGCGGCTGGCAGAGCTACCTCACCTACGCCGGGCTCGCGGCGATCTTCGTGTACTGCCTGTCGCCGTTTTACTGGATGCTCGTCTCCAGCCTCCGCCGCACCTCGGACATCTTCGACAACTCCCTGATTCCGCAGCCGTTCTCCATGGAGAACTACGTCAAGGTCTTCGACGGATCCACGCTGTTCGGCAAGGCCCTGCTGAACAGCCTGATCGTCGCCGGCATCACCACCACTTTGGCCCTGGTGCTCGGCATCTTCGCTGCGTACGCCATTTCCCGGCTGAACTTCCGGTTCAAGTCCGTGATCCTGGGCCTGGTCATCGCCACGTCCATGTTCCCCGGCATCTCCGTGGTGGTGCCGCTGCTGCGCCTGTTCACGGACATAGGATGGATCAACACCTATCAGGCGATGATCGTGCCCAACCTGTCCTTTGCCATTCCCCTGGCCGTCTGGAACCTCACAACGTTTATGAAGGCGCTCCCGTTCGACCTGGAGGAAGCAGCCATGATTGACGGCTGTACCAAGTGGCAGGCGTTCCGGAAGATTCTCCTGCCGCTGGCAGCTCCCGGGGTCTTTACGACGGCGATCCTCACCTTCATCCACAGCTGGAACGAGTTCATCATCGCCCTGTCCATGATCAATGACCCGGAACTGCAGACCGCTACCGTGGCCATTTCAAAGTTCACCGGCGCCACGGAGTTCCAGGCACCCTTTGGTGAGCAGATGGCAGCGGGTGTGATTGTCACTGTTCCACTGGTGATCATGGTCCTGATCTTCCAGCGCCGCATCGTCGAGGGCCTCACCTCTGGAGGAACCAAATGACCACACCCGCAACACTCGGGCCGCGCTCCGGCTGGTGGCAGGACGCCGTCATCTACCAGGTGTACCCGCGGTCCTTCGCCGACGGCGACGGCGACGGAGTCGGCGACCTCGCCGGCCTGCAGGAACACCTGCCCTACATTGCCGCACTCGGCGTAAACGGCATCTGGATCACCCCGTTCCAGCCGTCCCCGCAGATTGACCAGGGGTACGACGTCAGCGACTACTGCGGCGTCGACCCGCTTTTCGGCACCATGGAGCAGTTCGATGACCTGCTCGACGCCGCCCACGGGCTGGGCCTGCGCATCATCCTGGACGTAGTTCCCAACCACTGCTCCTCGGAGCATCCGCTGTTCCAGGCCGCCCTGGCCGCCGGGCCGGGCTCGCCCGAGCGGGGCATGTTCCACTTCGAGGACGGGCACAACGCCGGCACTCCGCCGAACAACTGGCAAAGCGTCTTCGGCGGTGCCGCCTGGAGCCGCGCCAACCCCGGCTCCGACACGGACCGCCAGTGGTACCTGCACCTCTTCTCACCGGAGCAGCCGGACTGGAACTGGCGCAACCCGGCCGTAGGGGATTACTTCGAAGACGTGCTCCGGTTCTGGCTGGACAAGGGCGTGGACGGCCTGCGGATCGACGTCGCACACGCCCTGTTCAAAGCCGAGGGGCTGCCGGACACGGCGAGCACCGGCACCGTGGTGAACGGACTGCGCTCCAACCCTCAGGTTTCCGACCAGGAGGAAGTGCACGAGGTCTACCGCCGGTGGCGCCGCCTGACGGACGCCTACACGCCCGAGAGGATTCTGGTCGGGGAAGTGAACCTGGAACCGGACCGGGCCGCCCGCTACACCCGGCCGGATGAGATGCACCAGGCCTTCGCGTTCGCGTTCGTGAAGCTGGACTGGGACGCCGCCGCATGGGCCGCCGTCGGCACCGAACTTGAAGCTGCCCGCCGCGTCCACGGCGCCCCGCCCACCTGGGCGCTGGAGAACCACGACATCACCCGCTCCGTGACCCGGTTCGGGGGCGGGGAGCGCGGAGTTAGCCGCGCGCGTGCCGGGCTGCTCACCATCCTCGGTCTGCCCGGCGGCGCCTACATTTATCAGGGCCAGGAACTCAACCTGCCCGACGTCGAGGTGCCGCTCGGCGCCCGCGCCGACCCCATGTGGGCCCGCGGCGGAGTGTCCCGCGACGGCGCCCGCGTGCCGCTTCCCTGGACCACCGTTCCCGACGGCTCATACGGTTTTTCGCCCAGTTCCGACGCCGACCCCTGGCTGCCGGTACCAGCCTCCTGGGGGACGCACTCGGTAGAGGCGCACCGGCAGGATCCGCAGTCAACCCTGCACTTTGTCCGGGAGACGCTGAGGCTGCGCGGACAGCTGATCGAGAAGGAAATCTTCACGCCCGGCGATGCCTGCGAATGGCGCGTCGAAGAAAACGGCCTGCTGATCTGCGCGCGGGGAAACCAGGTTCTGGTTGCCGTAGCCATGGGGGATAAGCCCTGCCGGCTTCCGGCCGGGGACGTCCTGCTGGCATCAGCACCGCTGACCCCCGAGGGGCTTCTGCCGCCGGACAGCGCGGCATGGATCCTGCAGTCCTGAGGCTGCGCTTGAGACGAAGCTACGAGGAGTGCACCGGGCGGGCGTTCACCGGCGGTTCGCCGACCTCCGCGACCGTGTGCCCGGTGCACGCCATCGCGGTGACACTCGCCCGCTCGATGCTCGAGACGGTGAACCACCGGATCCCGTTCCGCAGCCTGCACCATCCCACCAGGAACCACCGGCCGCTGGTGGAAGCGAACAGGATGGGCTCGACGTCGCGCGTTGTCACCGCGCCGTCCTTGGCGGTGTAGCGGATGCGGACCACCCGCTGATCGGCCATTGCTTGTTCCAAAGCAGACCGAATGGCGCGGGAGGACGCCGGCGGGGCATTGACCCACACCCGGCTGGCCAGTTCCTCGGCCCGGGCACGGGTGCGCGGGTCCAGCACGTCCAGGATTTTCCGGACGCCGGCTGCCGCCAGGTCAGCGTAGGGAGCGTCCGACGCCGCCGAAACAGCGGCCATCAGCGCCACCGCCTGGGACGGTGAGAGGGTGACCGGCGGCAGGGACCCGCCGCTCGCCAGGCCGTAACCGCCGCCGGGTCCCGGGCGGGACCAGATGGGCGCCCCGCTGTTCTCCAAGGCGTCTAGGTCCCGCTTGACGGTGCGGACGGAGACGCCGAATTCACCGGCCAGTTTCTCGGCCGAGCAGCCCCGGCTGCCGCTGCGCCGCAGCATCTCGGACATAGCCACAAGCCGCTCGGTCCGCTTCATGCGGCAGCTCGAAAATTCATGACATAAATAGTGACACACACCTGCCCGTTCGTGGGGGGAAGGTAGGGACATGAACACACCAAAGAGCCCCATCGTCCTGATTGCCGGCCACTGGCTGGGTGCCTGGGCCTGGGATGAAGTCCTGGAACACCTTGCCGCCGGAAACGCCCAGGCAACCGCACTCACTCTCCCCGGACTCGATCCCGAGGATCCCGCCCGCACAACCCGCACTCTCGGGGAGCAGGCAGCGGCAATTACCGACGTCGTCACTCGCCTGGACGCACCGGTCACGCTGGTGGCGCACAGCGGCGCCAACTTCCCCGTCAGCCTGGTCCTGGACCAGCACCCCGAGCTGATCCGCCGGATGGTGTGGGTCGACTCCGGTCCCGTGGGCCCGGGAAGCGTCTTCCTGCCCGGCTTCCCCGAGGACGCGGAGGAACTGCCGCTGCCGGACTTCGAGTCGCTCGGCCAGCAGGCCAGCCTGGAAGGCCTGAGCGAAGAGGTCCTCGACCGCTTCCGGACCCGTGCCGTTCCGGAACCCGGTCCCGTGCTGCGCGAGCCGCTCGAACTGACCAACGACGCCCGCCGCAACGTGCCCACCACGTTGGTGTGCTGCTCGATTCCGGGGGCGCAGATGCTGGAACTGGCCCGGTCGGGGCATCCGATGTTCGCCGAAACCGCGGAGCTCACGGATGTGGAGGTCCTCGACCTGCCCACCGGGCACTGGCCCATGTGGAGCCGGCCGACTGATCTGGCGGAGGTTATTGCGGCTGCCGGCTGAGGACCTAGGAGTCCTGGCGCAGGTTGTTTCCCGAAGTCTCGCCGCCGTCAATGGCAATGGCAGCCCCGGACACATACCGGGATTCATCCGACGCCAGGTAGAGCACCAGGGAACTGATTTCCTCCACCTGCGCGGCCCGCCCGGCTGGAATCTGGCCGTATCCGCGCTGGAGTCCAGCCGTCAGCGGGGTTTCCACCGAGCCGGGATGGATCGAGTTTACCCGGATACCGTCCGCCCCGAAGTCCAGGGCGGACGTCTTGGTGAGGCCCTGAATGCCCCACTTCGCGGCAGCATAGGCGGCACGGTTCTTGAAGCCCACAAGGCCGGCGATGGAGGAAACGTTGATGATGGAGGAGGTTTCGTTCCGGCGCAGTTCGGGGACTGCGGCCTTCATGCCCAGGAACGCTCCGGTGAGGTCAATGTCGATGGTCCGGCGCCAGTCATCGACGCTGGCTTCCACGGCGTTTCCCGGCGTGTAGATGCCCGCATTGTTCACCAGGACGTTCAGCCGGCCGAAGTGCTGAAGCGCTGCTGCCACGGCGGCCTTCCAGCTTTCGAGGCTGGTTACGTCCAGCCGGACAAAGCCGGCAGCCGTCCTGCCGCACGCTGAGTTGATCTCAGCGGCAAGTTCCCTGCCCGCGTCCTCCTGCAGGTCGGCAATCATGACGCATCCGCCGTTGGCCGCCAGCACTCTTGCATGCGATGCACCCATTCCCTGTGCGGCACCTGAAATCAGTGCGACGACGCCGGCAGCGCGGCCCGCTGCATCTGGTGTTCCGGCGGTCTGAAGGGCGCGGACCGTGGGGGAAGAGGGAGTCTGGATCATGAACGGCAACGTTACGAGCCCCCGGCAGGCGCATGGGGTGGTCGTTCCGTTGAACGGTATGGTTTAGCTCACACGGCGAAAGGCGCGGCAATGGCTAACCCACAGTCCGGCGAATCAGTCATCAACAGGGCGGTCCGCCTGCTGGCCGCGTTTACCGATGAAGAACCCGCGCTGAAGCTCCGTGAGCTGGCACGGGCCGTGGATCTGCCCGTATCCACGGTCCACCGCCTCGTCGCTGAGCTGGAACTGGAAGGGCTCCTGGAGCGCGACGGCGGCGGGCGCCTCCGGCACGGACTGCGCCTGTGGGAGCTCGCCAGCAGGGGGTCGCGGGCGGTGAACCTCCGGGAGGCGGCGCTGCCGGTCATGGAGGACCTGCTGTCCCAGTCAGGCAACCACGTTTCCCTGGGAGTCCTGGAGGGCACGGATGTTCTCTACATCGAGCGGCTGGCGGCCAATGACTCGACCGTGAACATCACCCGGGTAGCCGGACGCCTGCCGATCCATGGCTGCTCGGCAGGCCTGGTCTTCATGGCGCATGCGCCGGATGAGGAGCAGGATAAGTTCCTGCGCCGCCGGCTGGAGAAGCTCACCGCCTCCACCATGACGGACCCCGCCGAGCTGCGGGCGCTGCTCTCTGCTGTTCGCCAGTCCGGCTACTGTTCCATGGCCGGGATCATCGTCGAAGAGTCCAGCGGTATTTCCGTTCCCGTGTTTGCCGAGCGGAACCAGGTGGTGGCCGCGCTGAGCATGATTGTTCCCGTAGGTCAGGAGAGCCTCCCGGCGATAGTGCCGCAGCTGAAAATGGCATCCCGCGCCATCACCCGGCGTCTGGGCTACCTCCCAGCGTCGCCCGGAATGCAGCGCCGCAGTGCGCCGGCGCTGGCCTGATCCGTTCAACGGAGCAGGGGGTTCGAATCAACGGAACACCCTCCCCGATGGGGATGTGACGGCTGTCACGCTGAGGTGGAGAGATCATCTGCTTCACCCATCGAAAGGCCCCTTTTATGCGCATGCTCAACGGAGAGAACGCAGGACGCTACGATGTCGTCGTCGTGGGGTCCGGTGCGGCGGCGCTCACGGCCGCTGCAACGGCTGCCGCCGGCGGCCGGTCAGTCCTGGTCCTGGAGAAAAGCACACTCCTGGGCGGCACCTCGGCAGTCTCAGGCGGGATGCTCTGGATTGTCGACAACCACTACGCACGCTCCGCCGGGCTCCGCGATTCCAAGGCCGAGGGCAGGCAGTACGTGGAAGCCGTAGCCCGCGGGCGGGGACGGGCCGAGCTTCTTGACGCTGCGCTGGACCACGGCGACACCATGCTCCGTTTCGCGGAGGACGAGCTGGGGGTCCGGTTTATTTTCTTGGATAAGTTCCCGGACTACCGGCAGGACCTCCCCGGTGCAGTCGCCGGCGGACGCACGGTTGAACCGGCCCTCTTCAACTACCGCGAGGCGCTGGGCCCGCTGGCCGAACACGTCCGCACGGACGGCCGCCATCCCTACACCATGCAGGAGTATGAGGACTGGGGCGCATTCACCGCCTTCCCCTGGGATGAACTGGCCGCCCGCCAAGCAGGCGGGCTGGCGGCGAAGGGCCACGCCCTCGTGGCCATGCTGATCTCTGCCTGCCTGCGCAGCGGAGTGCAGTTCGCCGTCGAAGCACGGGCGGCGAAGCTGATGGACGCAAATGGCAGGGTCGCCGGCGTGCAGCTGGAAGACGGCACGGAAATAACGGCCGACGTCGGGGTGATGCTGGGTGCCGGAGGATTCGAGTGGGACCGCCCGCTGGCGGATTCAATGCTGGCCTGTTCGGTACGCCTGATGTGTTCCCCGCCGTCGAATACCGGAGACGGGCTGAGGATGGGCCAGCGTATTGGTGCCATGACTAGGGGCACCCGCGAAGCCTGGTGGGCGCCGATGTCCTATACCGGCGGCAGCAGGGACGGACAGCGGATTGGGTCCCTCCTCCGGTTTGAACGGCAGGGACCTGGATCCATCATGGTGAACCGCCACGGCCGGCGGTTCGCCAACGAGGCGCAGAACTACAACGACTTGGCGCGGACCCTGCATTCATGGGACTCGGCTCGGAACCAGCCGCTCAATACGCCGGTGCACGTGGTCTTCGACCAGTCATACCTTGAACGCTACGGAATCCTGGATCACCGTGCAGGCAAGCCAACTCCCGAGTGGCTTATCGAGGCCCCGACG
Source organism: Arthrobacter sp. IK3 (assembly GCF_051337705.1). Classification (NCBI taxonomy): domain Bacteria; kingdom Bacillati; phylum Actinomycetota; class Actinomycetes; order Micrococcales; family Micrococcaceae; genus Arthrobacter; species Arthrobacter sp. IK3. Next base: position 114,988 of record NZ_JBPPSW010000007.1, read on the forward strand.
CTCGGAGGGCTGGCAGCGAAGATTGGTGTGCCGGGACAAGCACTTGAATCCACCGTGGAACGGTTCAACTACCATGCCGTAACCGGTACCGACCCGGACTTTGGCCGCGGCACGTCCGAATATGACCGCTATTGGGGTGACTCGGCGAACGCCTGGCCCAATCCTTCCCTCGGGCCGCTGCAGTACGGACCCTATTACGCGCTGGAAGTAGTCAATGGTGCCTTCGGTACCTGCGGAGGACTCGCCACGGACGGTGAGGCCCGAGTGCTTGACGTCGACGGGCAGCCGATTGAAGGGCTTTACGCCGCCGGGAATACCACGGAAAGCCCCTATGCCGCCGGGTACCCGGGAGCCGGCGCCACGCTCGGCCCGCTCATGACCATGGCCTACCTGGCGGGCCGCAGACTCGCGGGACAGCCGGCGGCATATGCCCCGCAGGAAGCAGTCAGCGCGTGATCCGGCACGTGGTTCTGTTCCGCTGGGAGGACACGTTCACCCCCGCCGTCCGGGACCGCTGGGTCCAGGGACTTGAAGCTATGCGGGGAAACATCCCGGGCATGCTGTCCCTCGTCCACGGGCCGGACATCCTGCACACAGCGCGTTCCTGGGACCACGTCATCATCGCCGATTTCAACACCGCGGAGGACCTCGCGGTGTACAACACCCACCCGCTCCATGAAGCGATCAAGCCGCTCTCGCTGCCCAATGTGCGGGAACTGGCCTATGTGGATATTGAACTGGACAACGCAGTCCCAGGCACAGACGCAAAGGACAACACATGAGCGTTCCCCTTCCCAACACCCAGCATGTTCCCGGTTCACCGCACGGGAGCTCCACCCCCACGGCGGACGGTGCAGGCACCGAAGCTCCAAGGACTCCGCGCAAGGCGGCCCTTGCCTCGTTCCTGGGCTCCACGCTCGAGTACTACGACTTCTTCATCTACGGCACGGCGGCAGCGCTCGTGTTCCCGCAGCTGTTTTTCCCCACCGATACCAGTCCCGCAGTGGCCACGATCGCGGCCTTCGCAACCTTCGGCGTCGCCTACATCGCGCGCCCCCTCGGGGGCATGGTCATGGGCCACTTCGGAGACCGGATCGGGCGCAAGAACGTCCTCCTTTTCACGCTGCTGCTCATGGGCGGGGCTTCCCTGGCCATTGGGCTGCTGCCTACCTACGAACAGATAGGCATCTGGGCCACCGTGCTGCTGGTCCTGGGACGGCTGGCGCAGGGATTCTCGGCCGGAGCCGAGTCCGCCGGGGCTTCCTCGCTCACCATCGAGCACTCACCGGAAGGGCGGCGCGGTTTCTTCACGTCCTTCGTCATGACCGGTTATGCCTCCGGAATGGTGCTCTCCACCCTGGTCTTCATCCCCATTGCCGCCCTGCCGGAAGAGGACCTGATGACCTGGGGCTGGCGGATACCGTTCCTGCTCTCGGTGCTCGTGCTCGCGCTTGCCTTCTGGGTCCGGACCAAACTGGATGAAACCCCCGTCTTCAAGGAAGAAGTGGCCGGCAACGGCGAGGTGAAGAAACTTCCGGCACGCGAGGTCCTGAAATACCAGGGTGCCGACGTGCTCCGGGTCCTGCTGATGTCCGTCTTCTCCGTCATGCAGACCATCTTCACGGTTTTCGGACTCTCCTATGCCACCGGGCAGGGAGGCTTCGAACGCACGTCGATCCTCACCATCAACGCCGTTGCCATCGGCTTGTCCATGGCCGCGATGCCGCTGGCCGGCATGCTCTCGGACAGGGTGGGCAGGCGCCCGCTGATGCTCACCGCCATGCTGGGCTGCTCCGGATGCATCTTCCTGTACTTCCTGGCCCTGGGAACCGGCAGCATCTGGTTCGTCTTCGCGGTTTCCGTCCTGTTCATGACCGTCCTGTATTCGGGCTTCAACGGGGTCTGGACGTCATTCTTCGGTGAACTCTTCGCCGCCCCGGTCCGCTACTCCGGAATGGCGATGGGCAACCAGCTTGGCCTGGTCATCGCCGGCTTCGGCCCCATGATCGGCGGCCTGCTGCTGGCTGAAGGGACCTTTGGTTGGATACCCGTTGCCGTCTTCGGGTGCATCTGTGCCCTGGCCGCGGCCGGAGCAGTCATCAGCTCGCGGGAAACCGCGCATACCCCCATCAGCGAGCTGGGGGAGCCCTACCTCAGGGCCGTAGACCGGCCCTGAAACAACCACGAACCGAGTTCACGCATCATCCAAGGGCGCCCCGCCCGGTGTGCCCTCAGCAAGGAGATTTACATGAGCACCACACACGCTGCTTCGGCAGGCCCCGCCGCCGGAACCTCTGAATGCGACGTCCTCGTAGTGGGTTCCGGCGCGGCGGGAATGGCCGCAGCAATCAAGGCGGCGCACCAGGGGCTGCGCGTGATCGTGGCAGAGAAGTCCCCGCACTTTGGCGGCACGACGGCGCTTTCGGCCGGCTGGGCATGGGTGCCCGGCAACCCGAGGGGTGCCGCCGCCAGCGGAGACAGCCGCGAGGACATTGAGCGCTACCTGCGGGCACTGGCCCCGAATACCTACAACAAAGCCGGAGTGGCAGGCTTCCTGGACACCGTGGCAGAAGCGATCAGCTTCTTTGAGCAGTCCACGGAAGTGGTCTTCAGCTATCCCGAGAAAGCGCCGGACTACCAGATGGATCTGCCCGGTGCGAAGCTGGGCGGCCGAGCCATTCTTCCTGCGGACGCCGATGCAAGGATGCTGGGTAGCCGGCGGCGGGAACTCCAGCCGTACCTGAGTTCCTACACCGTCTTCGGATATATGCCGCAGGTGGGTCCGGACCTCAGCCAGTTCCTCCATGCCAACCAATCGGTGAAGTCCTTCACGTACGTGGCGGCGAAGCTGCTGAAGACGTGGACGGACATTGTCCTGTTCCGCCAGCCCCTCAAACGGACCAACGGTTCGGCACTCATGACCCGCATGGTGCGCTCCGCCCTGGATGCCGGCGTGCAGATTTGGACGAATGCACCCGTCAGGAGCCTCACCATGGACGGCTCCGGACGGGTCACCGGCGCAGAACTGGGCGGCAAGCACGCCGGCCCCGTTTCGGCGCGGCTGGGCGTGATTCTTGCCGGGGGCGGCTTCTCCGGAGACCGGGAATTCAGGACGCGGTATTTTCCCCACGACCGGACCGGAGATGAACATTTCACTCCCACCCAGGGCCACGACGGATCAAGTGCGCGCATGGCGCTCGCCGCCGGCGGAAGCATCAACGCCGCCGTTTCATCCGTAGGCTCATGGGCTCCGGTCACGGTATTCACATACCTCCGAACCGGTGCGCAGCGGCTGTTTCCGCACCTGCGGCAGATCGGACTGCCGGGAATGATCACCGTGGACAGGCACGGCCGGCGGTTCGGCAACGAAGCGCTGAGCTACCACGATTTCGGCGGCGCGATGATCAGGCATCACGAGGCGGAGGAGGACACCTACGCGTGGGTGGTGGGCGACGCAAAACTCATGCACAAGTACGGAATAGGCTTCGCCAAACCGTGGCCCATACCCCGGCTCTCCTATTACCGGACGGGTTTCCTGCACAGGGGGCGCACCGTGGAAGCCCTTGCGGAGAAGATCGGCGTAGACCCGGACGGCCTTCGGGAGACGATCGCGCAGTTCAACCAGGATGCGAGGAAGGGAGAGGACACCCGGTTTGGCCGTGGGTCCACCGCCTACAACCATTTCCGGGGCGACCCCGAGCACAAACCCAACCCCAACCTGGCACCCCTGGACAAGGGACCGTATTACGCCGTGAAGGTCCACATGGGTGACCTGGGAACCTTCGCCGGTATCGACGTCGACTCCCGCTCAGCCGTGATCCGCCCGGACGGAACGCGCGTTCCAGGTCTCTTTGCCGTAGGCGCCTCGGCGGTCTCGGTCTTTGGCGGCGGGTACCCGGGCTACGGCTCCCACATTGGCCCTGCCCTGGTCTTCGGCTACCGGATGGGACGGGACATAGCAGCGCTCGCTGAGGACCGCGAGGGCGCCGGTCAGGCAGCGGGGTCGGACCGGTTGCCGTCATGACCGAGGCGGGTGCCGGAGGTCTGACAGGACGGACCGCCGTCGTGACCGGCGGTGCGGGCGGCATCGGTGAAGCGACCGCCCGGATGCTGGCCCGGCGGGGTGCCCGCGTGGTCATCGGCGACATCGACCCCCGGGCGGAGGATGTGGCGGAGAGCATTGCTGACGACGGCGGGTGTGCCGCGTTTGTCCGCACCGACGTGACCAGCGAAGAGTCAGTGACGGCACTAATGCGCAGCGCTGCGGAAAGCGGCACCCTGGACATCCTGGTTGCCAACGCCGGCGTACCAGAGACCAAAGCGCCGCTGCAGGACCTGGATATGGAGCATTGGCAGAGGGTGCTCAATATCAACCTCACAGGTGCTGCCCTGTGCATGAAGCAGGCGCTGCGGCTCATGGACCCGCAGAAGCCGGGCGCGGTTGTTGCCGTCTCGTCCATCCTTGGCCTGGTGGGCCAGGCCGGCTCGGCTCCCTATTCGGCGTCGAAGGCCGGGCTGGCCAACCTGGTCCGGTCCGCGGCCCTGGGGTATGCGGCCACCGGAATCCGTATCAATGCCGTGGCGCCGGGGTACGTGCAGACCCCGCTCCTGGACGGGCTGGCGGAATCCGTACGTTCCCAGATGCTGGCGCGGCAGCCCATGGGGCGGCTCGGAACACCGGAAGAGGTGGCCGCGGTAATTTGCTTCCTCGCGTCGGATGCGGCCAGCCTCGTCACCGGAGCCGTCTGGTCCGTGGACGGCGGCTACACCGCGCAGTAGGCGCCGCCGGCTGAGACGGCCGTTCAGCTCCCCGGCGCCGCAGGGCCGGTGGGCCAGCGGAGCAGGGCAGCAACATCGATGCCGTGCGGGAGGACGCCGTCGGGCACCAGCAGCAGACTGGCATCGGTCAGGGCAGCTGCCCGGATCAGCGCTGCCGGAGCGGGAACCTGCCCCAGGACCTCAGCACCGAGGGACTGCTCCGGAGCGCTGGCCACCCAGGGTTCGGCTCCCAGGGCCAGCAGCTGGTGGTCCGCCAGTGCTTTGTCATTGAGGATCAGGAGGTCCACCTGGGCCTGCTGCAGGGCCGTAAGCACCCCGCCTAAACCGGTCGCGGACTCCGGGTTGGCCTGCCCCTGCTGCTGGGCCAGGCGATCCATAATCTGTTCCTGTTCCGCGGCCCACAGCAGGGCAATCCGTTCCTGGACCTTGTCCTCGAACGCCCTGCGTCCGGCCCCGGACTCCGGCATGTGGGAATCGATCATGCTGACCAGCGGCTTGTGGGCTTCGGCGAGCTGGTCCCGCACCAGTCCCCGCGCGCGGACGTCGCCGGCCAGCACGATCAGCCTGGCTCCGCTGCTGTCTACAATCCGGTCGATCTGCTCCGCGACCTGGTCCGCGTTGCGCCGCCAGACCTGCTCGGTCTGCCGCTGGAACTTGTCCTGTGACCAGCCGCCGGCGGGGAGCTTGGTGATGTCTTCCTTCTCGCCCTCCACATCCTCGACGGAGGACTCTTCGCGGCCGACAAAGAGCAGGCGGATCTCAGCGTCCTCCCGAGAGACTTCCGCAACAATGTAGGGCAGCTCCTCGGGGCGGTGCTTGAGCAGCGGCAGCAGATCGGGAACGGGATCCACCGAGACGCGCTCCGGCACCACCAGCTCTCCGGGCAGGAGTTCGTTCAAGGCCACCGTGCCCTGCTGGACCAGGAGGTAACGGGAGACGGGGGAAGGAATTCCCTCGGCGGGCAGCACCGCGGTTTCCGCGGCTTCCTGGTCCTCCGGTGGTGCGCCCTGCTGGGCCAGCGACCTCCGGACATCCACAGGGCGGACCTCTGCGGCTTCCAGGCTGTCCACGTTCCCTGCGGAAGCGTCGATGTAGGCGACGCACCAGGGGCCGCTGCGCCGGTACAGGTCAGCAAATTCGTGGAGTTTACGGGTCATGACGATCTCCTTCCGCAGGGCCTGGGGCCCCACAGCGAATCAATCCCTGCTTCACGCTAGCACCGGCATCGGCGGCATTTATAGGTGCGGCGCAGCTGCGGCCCGGCTTCCGGCGGACTCTTTTCGGGGGTCCATGACTGCCGGCACCTCACGGCCCCGAAACCAGAGCGGGCCGGCACCCGGGCTAACCCCGGATGCCGGCCCGCGCCGTCGTAGTTCCGCTGAACCTAAACCTTCACCTTCGCCGCGAACTGGCGTCCCGGAGCGGTGCGGGCGTGCGTCCCGTAGATCATCAGGCCCACGAATGTCAGGCCGCCCACCAGGTTGCCGAGCACCGTGGGGATCTCGTTCCAGATCAGGTAGTCCATCAGCGTGAATTCGCCGCCGAGCATCAGGCCCACCGGGAACAGGAACATGTTCACCACCGAGTGCTCAAAGCCCATGTAGAAGAAGAGCATGATCGGCATCCACATGGCGATCACCTTGCCGGATACGCTGTCGGACATCATGGCGCCCACGACGCCGGTTGACACCATCCAGTTGCACAGCACGCCGCGCACGAACAGGGTGAGCATGCCGGCTGCACCGTGGTCCGCATAGCCCACCGTCCGTCCCTCACCGATGTGCCCGATCGCCTGGCCCACCTCGCTCACCGCAGAGGAGAAACCGTAGGTCCAGACAATCGCCATCAGCAGGGCCGTGGTCAGCGCACCGGCGAAGTTGCCGAGGAACACCAGCCCCCAGTTCCGCAGCATGGATTTCCAGGTCACGCCGGGCCGCCTGTCCAGCCAGGCCAGCGGCACCAGGGTGAAGACGCCGGTCAGCAGGTCAAAGCCCATCAGGTACAGCATGCAGAAGCCGATGGGGAACAGCACCGCGCCGAGCAGCGGCGAGCCGGTCTGCGTGCTGACCGTGACGGCGAATGCCGCGGCCAGGGCCAGGATGGCGCCGGCCATGTAGCTGCGGATCAGCGTGTCCCGGGTGGAGAGCATCACCTTGGAGTGTCCGGCGTCGATCATCCGGACCGCGAAGTCCTTGGGAATCACATAGCTCACGGCCGGCCCCTTACCACTGGTACTTCAGGAATTTGCCGTCGATGATCACGCGCACGCGGTCACCGTCCGGATCCTCGCGGCGGGTCAGCTCCACGTTGCAGTTGATGGCACTCATGATGCCGTCGCCGAACTCCTCGTGGATGGCTTCCTTCAATGCCGGGCCGTAGACCGCCAGCAGTTCGTAGAAGCGGTAGATCGTGGGGTCATCCTTCAGCGAATCGCCGGCAATCCGGTACGGCTGCTCCTGCAGCGCGAGCACGGTCTCCTTATCGAGGTCCAGCAGTTCACCGGCCTTTTCCGCCAACTCGGCGGGGACCGGGTGCGAACCCAGCAGTGCGGCGATGGTCCACAGCAGCGGCCGGTCCAGCTTCTCGGCGAGCTCCGCCCAGGAAGAGTCCGACCGGGCGACGGCGGTGCGCACCTTGAGTGTTGCCTGGTCCCGGGTGGTGTTCCAGTTCGTCATTTCTGCCTCCTCGTGAATGGTCTGCAGGCACTTGCCCTGAGGCCAACGTAGAAGCGTCCGGAACCGCCTCGTCAGGCTTTTTGCGCAGCCCGCGGCGCAATTCGCGCAGCGAACCATGGGTTTTACGCAGGCGAAACACCGCCGCAACCTTTGCTGCCGCTGGGCTCCGTACGGTGAAACCGAACTGAAACGCTGCGTCCAGGAGAGGTGAGGGCATGGATCTGCTGGCCGAGATGGTGCGCGAGGCACCCGTTCCGCTGTGGCTTATCGATTCACAGGGGCTGGTGGCCCTGGCCAACCTCGAAGCGATCCGGTTCCTGGGCTACCGCAAAGAGAACGACGTCGTTGGCGGGCCCAGCCACGAACTGCTGCACCGCAGCCGCCCGGACGGAACGCCGTATCCGGAGCACGAATGTCCGATTGTCGCTTCCGCCGGCTCCGCACCCGCCACCGAATGCTTCGTCACCCGGGCCGGGGATGCCCGCCCGGTCCGCTGGTCCACGCGCAGCATTTCAGACGGGCACGCCACCCTGCTGAGCTTCAGCCCCGAGCCGCGCGCGGAGGTACAGATTGTCCGGGAACTGCGGCGCCGCGGGCCGGGACCGCGCACGTCCCCGGCACAGGCCCGCGCCGAACTGCGCGAGTCGCTGTGCCGCACCATCAGCAGCAGGTTCACTGACCCGCAGTTCACGACGGCGGAGCTCGCCGCCTCAGCGCATCTCTCGGTCCGCTCGGTGCAGGCGCTCTTCGCCGAGGCCGGAACCTCTCCGGCGGCCGAAATCCGCCGGGTGCGGCTGGAGCATGCCCGGGCACTGCTCGGGCGGGGCCACGCCGTGCAGGCAGCGTGCCTTGCCTCCGGTTTCCTGGACCCCGGAACGTTTGCCCGGGCGTTCCGCCAGCGGTTCGGCTGCGCGCCCAGCCAGGTGCCGGCGTCGTTGGCTCCGGTCTAGGCCGGGGAGCGCCCCGGTGGGTGTCGCAACATTGCGAACCTGCACCGACCCCTTATTGCTATTGAGACTCATTCTCACATAAGCTCTCGGCATGTTCACTTCGAAATCATCCGTCGCTCTGTCCACAGCTATTGCCGCAGCGCTCCTGCTATCGGCCTGTTCAACTACTCCGCCACCGGGGTCCGCGGCCAGCGAGAACGCCGGTTCCGGATCCGGGGATGGATTTACCGGGGCTGAAGGCCAAACCGAAGTCTCTGCCCTGGCACCACGGGCCGTGCTGACCTACGACGGCGGGGTTCTCACCCTGGACACAGAGTCCGGCGAGGTCCTGGACACCACCGAGCTGGACGGCTTCCTGCGGGTCAACAACGCCGGAGACGGCCGCCACGTCATGGTGAGCGGAGGAAAGGGCTTCAGCCTTTTCGACACCGGCCTGGTGGTTCAGGGACACGGCGACCACAACCACTACTTCGTGAGCGATCCCCGCCTCACTGGGCAGACCATCGAGGCCCCGGAACCGGGCCACGTGGTGATTCACGACGGCAAGACGGCACTGTTCTCCGACGGCACCGGAGCCATAACCGTTGTGGACTCCCATGACATCCACGACGGAGAGATCAGCGACGATGAGATCGAGAAGTTCTCCACCGAGACGGCCCACCACGGAGTGGCCGTGCCCCTGAGCAGCGGAGACCTGCTCCTCACCCAGGGCACCGCCGACGCGCGCAACACCGTGCAGGTGCTCTCCCCGTCAGGAGACCTCGTTGCCGAAACCACGGACTGCCCCGGAGTCCACGGGGAAGCGGCCGCCAAGCCCACGGCCACCGGCGACGTCGTAGCGCTGGGCTGCGAAAACGGTCCAGTCATCTACCGTGACGGAGCGTTCCACAAGGTAGCCGTCGAAGAGGACTACCAGCGCTCCGGCAACCTTTTTGGCCACCATGACTCAACAGTCATCCTCGGGGATTACAAAACCGACCCGGATGCTGAGAAAGAGCGCCCCACCCGCATCGGCCTTTTCGATACCTTGACCGACTCGGTCACCACCGTGGATCTCGGATCCGCGTACTGGTTCCGTTCCCTCGCCCGCGGTGCGGACGGCGAAGCCCTGGTTCTGACCTACGACGGGCAGCTGAACATCCTGGACGCGGACACCGGCGCCGTCATCCACGAGATTGACGTCGTGGAACCCTGGGAAGAACCGGAGGAATGGCAGCAGCCCGGTCCCGTGGTCAAGGTTGGCGCCGACGGCTTCGCCTACGTGACTGATGCCGCGGCGAAAAAACTGCACGTCATCGACGTCGAAGCGGGTGCCGTCCTGGACAGCTTCGACCTGCCCGAGACACCCCTGGAACTTGCCATTGTGACCGGTGACCCGGAGACCGCCGCCCGCGACGAGGAGGACCACGCGGGGCATGACCACGCGGGGCATGACCACGCCGAAAGCTAAGACCGAAAGCCCCACTGCGGGCCGGGCAGCAGGCTGACCATCACCGCGTCCGGCCCAGTTCCCGGCGGCCCCGGACATACCGGGGCCGCCGGGAACACTACCGACCACTGTTAGGAATTCGATGACGTCCCGTCTGCGTCGTTCACTCATCTTGCCTGTCACGTTGTCGGCAATGCTCCTGTCCGGATGCACTGCCGGCAATGGAGCAGCTGCCGAGGGCAGTGCCTCCCTGGAAGCCCTTGCGTCCTTCTATCCGCTGCAGTTCGTGGTGCAGGCGGTTGGAGGGGACGCCGTCGACGTCAGCTCGCTGACACCACCGGGTGCGGAACCCCACAACCTTGAACTTTCCCCGGCGATGGTCAGCGACCTGGCTGCCGCTTCCCTCGTTGTGTATGCCTCCGGGTTCCAGCCGGCAGTCGACGCGGCGGTGCAGCAGACCGCCCCCGAGCACGCACTCGACGTCGCCGGGACAGCCGACCTGCAGGCAAGTGACGGAACCAGCCTCAGCGCCGGATCGGGACACAGCGCTGCTGATCCGCACTTCTGGCTCGATCCCCTCCGCTTGGCGGCCGTGACCGAGCAGGTGCGGGCCACCCTAAGCGACATCGACCCGGAACACGCTTCGGCGTACACCGAAAACGCTGAAGAACTCATCCAGGACCTGGAGCTACTGGACGAGCAGTACACCGCCGGGCTGGCTTCGTGCCAGCGGCGGACGATCGTTGTATCCCACGAAGCGTACGGATACCTGGCCAGCCGCTACGGCCTTGAGCAGGCCGGGATTGCCGGGATTGATCCCGAAGCGGAACCTGCGCCTGCCAGGGTGGCCAAGATCCAGCGGGTGATCGAGGGCAGCGACGTGACGACGATCTTCACCGAGTCTCTCGTGAATCCGAAAGTGGCCGAGACCATCGCAGCAGACCTGGGGATCCGGACCGCCGTCCTGGACCCACTCGAATCCCTCACCGACCCCGGTACCGACTACCTCTCAGTGATGCGCAGCAACCTCTCCGCCCTTCAGGAGGCTCTCGGTTGTGAGTAACCATTCCGCTGAACCCTCCGTTGTCCGTGCTAAGGACGTTCGAGTCGACCTCGGAACAGGGCCGATCCTTCGCGGGATAGACCTGCAGGTACCGCGCGGGCAGGCCCTGGCCCTGCTGGGAGCCAATGGCTCGGGCAAAACCACGCTGGTCAAGGCTCTCATCGGGCTTACACCGCTGGCTTCCGGGAGGGTGGAACTCTTTGGAACGGACGTCAGCGCACGTCGGTCCGTTCCCTGGCCACGCATCGGGTACGTCCCGCAGCGTGTCAGCTCCAGCCCCTCCATGTCTGCAACCGCCGAAGAGGTGGTTGCATCCGGTCTGCTCACCAACCGGCGCCTCCGTCCGGGGCCCGGCAGCCGCAGGCAGGTCCGGGACGCCCTGGCGGAAATGGGACTCGCTGAGCGGGCAAGGGACAGCGTGCACCTTTTCTCGGGCGGACAGCAGCAGCGCGTCCTCATCGCCCGGGCACTCATCCGCCAGCCGGACCTGCTCGTCATCGATGAACCGCTGTCCGGCATCGACCAAGCCTCCAAGACGGCCCTTGCCGCCAGCCTGCAGCGGCGGCACCGCGCCGGAGCCACCATCATCGTGGTCCTGCACGAGCTGGCCGAGCTGCGCCCGCTGGTTGGACGAGCCGTCACCCTTTCTCAGGGACAGGTAGTCCAGGACGGGCCTCCTCCCGTACACCAGCCGGCTGAACCGGGCCATCACCACCCGGATGCGCTGCCGGGAACCGTATTCAACGGGTACCCGGTACACGGACCGGGCGGACGGCGGTGACTGTGGGGACAGAATTCTGGGACACCCTTGGGGCCATGATCGTCAGCCCGCTGATGCAGCGGGCACTGGTCATCGCCGTCCTTGTCGGAACCGCGGCGCCGGGGATTGGAACCTACCTGGTCCAGAGGCGGCTGGCCCTGCTGGGCGACGGCATTGGTCACGTGGCACTTACCGGCGTGGCTATGGGCTGGCTCGCCGGCGCCGCAGCGGGCAGTGCAAACGTGGAGGCGTGGGCGGTTCCGGGGGCGGTCCTGGCCTCGGTGGCCGGGGCACTGCTCATTGAATACGTCCGCAGCAGGGGCACGAGCAGTGCGGACGTAGCCCTTGCCCTGCTTTTCTACGGGGGGATTGCCGGCGGCGTGCTTCTGATCGGCGTCGCCGGCGGGACCTCAGCCAACCTCACGGGGTATCTTTTCGGTTCCATCTCAACGGTTGACGGGCTGGATGTGTGGCTGACCGCCGGGCTTGCCGCTTTGATTCTCGGAGTGGGGCTGGGCCTGCGGCCCGCTCTTTTTGCACTCTGCCATGACGAGGAATTCGCTCGGGCCAGCGGCCTGCCCGTCCGCTTGCTGAACATCCTGGTGGCGGTGACTGCCGCCCTGACGGTGGCCATTTCGATGCGGGTGGTGGGGGTGCTCCTGGTTTCCGCGCTGATGATCGTTCCGGTCGCCGTGGCTCAACTGCTTACCGCCTCATTCCGGCGAACCATGGGGCTGGCGATGGGTCTGGGCGGAACCGTCTGTGTGACCGGGCTTTCCGTCACCTACTTCCATTCCTTTTCGCCGGGGGCGGTCATCACCATGCTGTCCGTTGGCCTCTATGGCCTCCTGGCAGCCATTCGCCCGCTTATCCGAACGGTTCAGTTCCGCGTGCAGCGCGGCGCAACGGCGGAGGCCCAAGTGTGATTGGGTGTCCCGATGGACAACTATGTAACCCAAAGCACCTTCTGGTTCACGCTGGCCGTGATTAACGCGGGCCTGGCCGAACAGAAGAACCGCTCACGCTGGGTCTGGTTCCTCGTTTCCATCCTGCTCGGTCCGGTTGCCACGCTGCTGATAGTCATCTGGCGGGCACCGGAACCGGCGCCGCCGTCCATGACCCACCGCGGCGGCTGGCAGGAGCCTGCTCCCGAGCCGCGGTAGCCCGCCCGGCCCTGCCTGCCGCCCGGCCTACCGCGCCGGAGGCGGAGGCTGCACGGGAGGTGGCTGCACGGGAGGTGGCTGGACCGGCGGCGGGGGCTGTCCGCCGTCGTACCCGGTAGTGCCCGCCGGACCCGTGCCCGGGCTGCCGGCTGCGCGCAGTTCGCGGCGCCACGGACGCTTCTCGTAAAGAGCCAGCAGCTGCGCGCCCAGGCCGAAGAACACCATGGTGAACCAGACCAGGACGTTCAGCCACGGGATCTGCAGCGCCACAATGAGGACCACCCCGCCGACGAGCGCCATGATCACAGGGTGCCGGCGGTCGCGGAAGATCAGCCGGCCAATGTAGTAGGCGCCGAAGACGAACGTGGCGAGCATCAGCGTGAGCCAGACCAGCAGGGCAGTCAGGGCCAGCGGCGCTCCTATGACGGTGAACAACAGCAGGAGCAGCACCAGCGGAACAACAATGAACGCCACGAAGCCCACGAGCAGCGCTTTCCAGGGCCGGGGGATCAGCTGGTCCGTCACCCGGTGCAGCAGCCGGGGGAGGAGCCAGCCCGCTGCGGCGGTGATCAGGCTGAGGGCAACCAGCGCGTAGAGCAGGCCGAGCAGCCATCCTGCGAATTTTTCACCGGCAGTCGGTTCCTCATTGGGCTGGGGAACAATCTGCTCAGTGGTGCCGCTGACCGCGCCGTCGGCAATGTCCGCTTCGTTTGAAGAGTTGTAGGTGACGTTGCCGCCCACTGTCCCGTCGATCGTGAGGTCACCGACGCCCACCGCGACGTCTCTGCCAACCTCGCCGGCGATGTCGATGTCCCCCGCGGCACCCACCAGGTCATCGCCGAAGGAGCCGGTGTCCGTGACGTCGACGGTCGAGGCGAAAATGGTGCCGCTGCGGGACACTTCCCCGCTGATTGTCACATCCTGCCCGGCCAGGCGCACGTTGCCGTCCACGTTTCCGGTGATGTTGATGTTCTGGCCCGCGGCGATGACATCGCCCGTGACATTGCCGGAGATGGTGATCCGCTGGCCGGACGCGTACACGTCCCCGGACACGTCGTCGCTCACATTGACGTTCAGTCCGCTGTAGAACTGGGGACCCGAACCGTCATTGTCCCCGTAGGGTGCAGCCGTCAGTGACTTGGGGGCCGAGGCAAAGGCGCCGGTGCCGGTCAGGAGCAGCAGCAGCAGGGCGGCGAGCACGGCGGGAAGAACCCGCCTCTGGGATGAAGGAGGTCTCATTGCGTTGCCTTTCAGGTATCTGCAGACGAACACAGCGGTTTTGATCCCGGCAGCGGTGGCAGGCATCACGGCACAGAGGCCATGGGCCCATGGTCACGCCGGCGGAGGGCGCTGTAAAGACGGCGCCGCAAATAGTTCCCGGGTCTGTCGCCCGCTGTGGGCTTGGATACCAGGGGGAATGCCCGTGCGCCGGGCTGTGTTAGCGATGGCATGACCCCTCTTCAGGCCACGAATGACCAGTCCTCCACACCTGCCGCCCCGGAGTCACTGCACATAGCCGTGATCGGCGCGGGCAAGGCGGGCACCGCCATCGCCCGTTCGCTGCTTGAATCCGGCTACCGGGTGTCACTCAGTGCTTCCGGGAACCCCGCCCGGCTGGAACTGATGATCGACTTCGTCACCCCCGGCGCCGAACCGAAGTGGACCCACGACGCCGTTGCTGACGCTGACATCGTGGTTCTGGCCCTGCCCCTGCACCGGCTGAAGACCATCGATCCCGCCCTGCTGGCCGGCCGCGTGGTCATAGACACCATGAACTACTGGCCGCCGGTGGACGGCGAGATCCCCGCCTTCGCGGCCGGGGACCGCCCGTCCTCCGAAGTGGTGCAGGAAATGTTCCCCGGTGCCGCCGTCGTGAAGACCTTTAGCCACACCGGCTACCACCACCTGGAACCGGACCGCCGCCCCGCAGGCCATCCGGAACGCCGGGGCCTGGCCGTGGCCGGAGAGGATTCCGCCGCCGTCGCCCTGGTTTCCGCCCTCGTGGACCGCATCGGCTATGACCCGGTTCCGGTGGATTCCCTGGCCGGGACCGCCTTCCTGCAGCCCGGCGGCCCCGCGTTCGGTGCCCGGCTCACTGCAGCGGAACTGCGCGAACTCGCGGGAGCAACCGCGCCCGTGGCCTGAGGTCCGGCTGCGGATACCGGGAATTTCCGTGCGGCTGCCGTTGCTTGCACACACCACAACCACCACTGAAGGGACGTGCTCATGGCGACACTGGGAATCATCGGAAGCGGAAACATTGGATCGGCCGTGGCCCGGCTGGCCGTCGCGGCGGACATGAACGTGGTGGTCGCGAACTCCCGCGGCCCGGAATCCCTGCAGGAGCTGGTGGCGGAGCTGGGCCCGCTGGCCAAGGCTGGAACGGCGGAAGAGGCCGCGAACCTGGGCGACGCCGTCGTGCTTTCCATCCCGCTCAAGGCCGTGAAGGACCTGCCCGAAGGCCTGCTGGCCGGCAAGCTGGTGCTGGATACCAGCAACTACTACCCCTCCCGCGACGGACGCATCGAGGAACTTGTCACCAGCACGGTCACCAGCAGCGAGATGGTGCGGGACCAGCTCGGCACCGCGGAGTACGTGAAGGTCTTCAACAACATCACGGCCGCGCACATCCCCGCGCTCGCCCGGCCTGAAGGCGCCGCGGACCGCTCCGCCCTGCCCATCGCGGGCGACAACGCCGCCGCCAAGGCCGAGGCGGAAGCCATCCTCAACGCAATCGGTTTCGACGCGGTGGACGCCGGGACGCTCGCCGAAAGCTGGCGGTTCGAACCCGAAACCCCGGCCTACGGACGGGTCTACTTCTCCGACCCCACCGTGTCCGACGACCAGCTCATGGACACGCCTCCCGGCCCGACTCCGGCGGACCAGGTCCAGTCAGCGCTCGACGCCGCCACCCGGGTGAACGTGGCAGAGCGCCGGTTCTAGGTCCCGCGCCGGACCTGCAGCGGATGGACGTTCGGGATTACGGCATGTCCGGAAGGTTTCCGGTCTTCAGCGGGAAGTAACCGCCCGGCAGTCCAGAGGGGTCCTGCCGGTCCCTGGGCTCAGGGGGAGTCTGGCTGCCAGCGGCACCCGGTCCTAGCGTTGTGCCCAGACCACAGGACTGAGCCAGGAGAGACCAGTTATGACAACCATCGGCATTCTCGGCGCCGGGCAGGCCGGCAGTACCATCGCCCGCGCTGCCCTCGCCGCCGGCTATGACATCGTCATCGCGAATTCGCAGAACCCCCTGGCGCTGCAGGGACTTGTTCGTTCCCTGGGCCGCGGTGCACGCTCCGCCTGGGCAGCCGAGGCCGCCGCCGCCGGGGACTTCGTGGTCCTGGCCTTTCCATACCGGCCGGATGATCAGCTGCCGGCCGCGGAACTCGCCGGGAAGATCGTGCTGGACACCAACAATTACATGATCTGGCGGGACGGCAACTATCCGGAGATCGATTCCGGACTCAGGACTGTCCACGAGCTGCGCCAGAAACAGCTGCCCGCCTCGAAGATAGCCAAGGCCTTCTCCCACATCCAGCACCACGCCCGTTCCCCCATCCGGGTTCCCAGCGACAACCTGCCGGGTCTGTTCCGCCTGGCCCGTCCCTCCGGTGCGCCGGACCGCAAGGCGCTCAGCGTTTCCAGTAACTACCCGGACGCCGTCGAACTGGTAACCCGCCTCTACGACCAGCTGGGTTTCGACACCGTGGACAACAGCCCGCTGAACGAATCTTGGCGCTCCGCACCCGGATCCCCGGCGTGGAACAACTCCATCGACGGGCAAACCCGCGGTCAGCTCATCCGCAACCTGGAGCGGGCGCCGCAGGAAAGGGCCCGCGGGTAGCTCCGGTCAGGCGGGCTCGGCCAGCTCCAGCAGCCGGGAACGGGCACCGGCCAATTCGGGTTCCGTCAGATACGGAGTGCCAAGGGCCGAAGCCGGGCGGAGCTAGCGGGATGTGATCTTGGCGGCTGCTGGAATATCCGCCCCGGGGCATTGGGTTGTCGCTGGGTGTACGAACGTCGGGACAATCCCTGCCCTGATGCGGTCGAGAGAAAGTACCTGCCCCAGTGAACCTGTTTACCCCGCTGTCCGTCGGCGCCATGGAACTGCCCAACCGGCTGGTGATGGCACCGCTGACCCGCATGCGCGCCGACTTGAACGGCGTCCCCACCGACATCATGGTGGACTACTACCGCCAGCGCGCCTCCCTGGGCCTGATTGTCAGCGAAGGCATCTATCCCTCCTTCACCGGACAGGGCAACACCCGCATGCCAGGCCTGGTCACCGACGAGCACGTCGCCGGCTGGAAGCGCGTCACCGACGCCGTGCATGAAGCCGGCGGCCGGATCGTCGCCCAGCTGATGCACTCCGGCCGGGTGGCCCACGAAAACGTCAACGGCGGCCGCCAGCCCGTGGCTCCCAGTGCCATCACACTCTCCGGCGAAGCGCACACCTATGACGGCAAGCAGCCCTACCCGGTGCCGCACGCGCTGACCGAGGCTGAACTGCCCGGCGTCGCCCAGGAATTCGCGTCCGCCGCGGCGAACGCCATGAAGGCAGGGTTCGACGGCGTTGAGCTGCACGGTGCCAACGGTTACCTGCTGCAGGAATTCCTCTCGCCGGTCTCCAACACCCGCACCGACTCCTACGGCGGTTCCCCGGAAAACCGGGCCCGCTTTGTCCTCGAGGCCTTTCACGCCGTCGTCGAGGCCGTCGGTGCCGAGCACACCGGCATCCGCATCTCGCCGGAACACAACATCCAGGACGTGCTGGAAACCGACCGCGAAGACGTCCTTGCTACCTACACGGCCCTGGTGGACGGCATCGCGCCGCTGAAGCCCGCCTACCTGAGCATCCTGCACAAGGACCCGGCCGATGACCTGGTCCAGGAACTGCGCCGCCGCTTCGCCGGGCCCGTCCTGCTGAACACGGGCTTCGGCGTGGAAACCACCCGCGAGTCCGCGCTCGCCCTGCTGGACGAGGACCTGGCGGACGCCGTCGTCGTCGGCCGTCCCGCGCTCGCCAACCCTGACCTGGCACGCCGCTGGCAGGAAGGTGCCGAGTTGAACGCGCCGGACTACGCCACGTTCTACACGGACGGCGCCGCCGGTTACACCGATTACCCGGAGCTGGCTCCGGTCTCCTAGCCAGCCCGTTCCCAACCGCCGAGAGGCCAGTTACGGCTCATTTGAGGTCCCATACGAGCCGTGACTGGCCTCTCGATGCAACGGATTTTCTCCTCGGGGGAGGGCCGGGGGGTTAGCGGCTGTGGTCGGCCGGATCTGTCTTGAGTTTCTGTGCCAGCCCCGAGAGCAGGATATCCAGCCCCGCGTCCAGCTCCGCCGCGCCGTCGTACTCTGCCAGGACCGGTGCCAGCTCCCGCAGCCGGGGGAAGTCCCGCGGTGGAAGGCGGTAAAGCGCCAGCCGGAGCAGGGGTTCCTCTTCCTCCGGATTCACCACGGTTTCCTGCAGCTCATTGAGGATGTGCCCGTACAGGAATCCGTAGTACGCACGGTAGACGTGCAGTGCATCCGGCGGCGTGAACCCGGTTCGGATCAACAGGGTAAGGATCAGCTCCAGCGGGCGCAGCATTCCCAGCGGCCTCATCCCCAGCGGAGTGGACAGCGGCCGGGTGACCAGCAGCGGCACGGCGTTAGGGTGCTGGAGCGCCAGCCGCCGGACGGCATGAGCTGTCCGGCGCAGCTGCTCCTGCCAGTCCGAAGTATCCGCATCAATCACAAGTTCGTTCAGTACCAGTTCGGTGACGCCGTCCAGCAGTTCCGCGCGGCTGGCTGCGTAGCGGTACAGGGCCATTGGATCGCACTGCAGTTCCTGGCCCAGGCGGCGCATGCTCAGCGCTTCCAGCCCACCAGTGTCCACCAGCCGCAGGGCCGTGATGAGCACCAGGTCCCGGTTCAGCCTCGGCTTGGCGGAGTCGGGTTCGGGTGGCCTTCGCGGCGGCGGCGCCATGGGTCTGTTTCCGTTCCTTCGTAGGGAAATCGCTCGTCAGAACTCTATCCGTAAGGTTGCTTACCGGGCAGTCTACAGCTAGCGTCTACGGTGTAGAACCGATCATGGCTTCCAGTCCCCAGCTACTGTGCTGCCTCACCCGCAACCCGCTCCGCCCGCGCACTCCAAGTCCGCACCAGTCCGCCCCAGGACAACGGCGGCATCCGGACCACCACGTGGTTCCCGGACCCTCCTATCATCACCGCATAATTCTTCAGAGCTGAGCATCATGGATACCACTACGCAGCAGGTTCGCCAGTTCCTCGCCGAATGCACCGTCCGGGACTTGGACGACAGCGATGTACTTCCCGTCGCAGACCTTTACGGCATGTACAGCATTTGGTGTGAACGCAGCGGCGGCACGGCTGTTGCCGCCCCCATCTTCTCCCGCCTGGTCCGGGCAGACGGGATCGGCTCCGGAATTCGCCGCCAGGAAAGCGTGTTCACCGGCGTGGCAGCAACCGGGCCCATCCCGATCCAATACATCCTAGAGACGGACAAGGGGCCGGGCCGCAACAGTGTGCTGGCTTCGGATACGCGCCTGATTCCAGCACCATCTGAGGCGCAGACTTTCCCCATTGACGCCTAGGCGACGGGCACAATGTAGGAGTCGATCTCGCTGATCAGGCCGTCCCGGAACGTGATGACATCGCAGTAGTTGAAGAAGACCGGGCCGATGGTTCGGTGTACCCCGTGGCCCGCGCCGATGATGGCAGTGGTGTTGCCCTCGGTGACCATGCGCTCCATGCTGAGGTCCGGGGAGCCCTCGAAGCCCGGCTCGCCAATCTCGGCGTCGAACTCCGCCTTGCCGCGGGCGGTACGAGACCCGTGAATGCGCCACACAACGTCGTCCGTCAGGCAGGCGAGGATCGCCGGGTGGTCACTGCGGCGGAAGCCATCCAGGTACTTGGTAACCAGTTCCTGCTGCGTGCTCATGACCGGACCTTCCTTCGCATCCGGGGTACCGGATTATCCGAAACCGGGTACCGAATGCTGGCTACGCTAGCCGTTTTTGCCCGCTGCAGGAACAGCCGAGCGCTTCCTGCGGCTTCGGGGACGGGAGGACGCCGGCCACAGTTCGTGCCGCAGTATCGCCAGCGCGGCCAGCGCCAGGCCCAGCGAAACTGCAGCTGAGAGGAACAGGGATTGCCTGGAGCCGACCATGCTGACCAGCGGTCCTCCAAGCGCCAGGCCGAGAGGGAGGGCGGCGGTTAGGCCCGCGGTCCAGAGCGTGAAGACGGGCTGCTGTTCATGGTCTGCCAACTGGCTCTGCAGGACCACAAAGACCAGGGGATTGAACGGGGCGTACACGAATCCCGCGGCGGCGAAGGCGGCGAACGCCGCGGCGCCGGTGCCCGACAGGCCCAGCGCTGCTACGCAAAGCGCCCACCCGGCAATTACCGCCACCAGTACGGGTGCCGGCGGGAAACGGCGAAGATAGTTGACCGCGACGGCCCCCGCGAGAGCGCCGAACCCGTAGCAGGCCCAGATTGTTCCGAGTGCCGTTGACGGCTGGTCCAGGTCATGGAGCATCAGCAGGGGCATCGCAATCTCGACCGGCGCGTAGAACAGGTCGTACAGGAAAAGCACGGCAAAGAGCCGCAGGATCCTGGGTTTGCTTCGGAGGATCGACCAGCCTGAGACGGCTGCCGGCGGGTCCGCCGGACGGGGGCCGGGTTGCGCGCTCGAATGCCGGACGACCAGCACCGCGGCGAGCAAGGCGACGTAGGTGCCGGCGTTTGCGAGCAGCGCCGGGGCCGCCGATCCCGAGAGGAGGAGCAGGCCGCCGCAGGCGGGGCCAAAGACGAACATTCCAGCGCCCAGGGACAGGCCGATCATCCCGTTGACAGCGTAGGATCCCTGCGGACCGGCGAGACCCAGGGCGAAAAGACGGCGGGCACCCGCCCCCAGCGAGCGAAGCACGGACCCGGCGCTGAGCAGTGCCAGCAGCCAGCCGAACGTCAGTGTTCCGCCCAGCGCCAGCCCCGCAGCCAGACCGTAGAAAAGGATGCGCAGGGCGGAGTCGGCAGCAACAGTGACTGCCGGATCGAAACGCTTCGTTCCCAGTCCGAAGAACAGACTGACTATCAGCGGGGCGGCGAGCGGCACTGCGTACACGAGGGACAGCCTGACCGCCGGCGGCACTTCAGACGGCAGACCCAGAACGAGGACAGGCAGCGCTACGAGCGTCATGCCGTCACCGATCCGGGACACGAGGTCACCGGAGAGGAAGGCGGCCAGGCGCTTGTTCTTCAGCGCCTCCAGGTAGGAGAAGGAAAGGGTACGGGACATGACGGTGACCGTATGTGCTCAAGTTCACTTGAGCGCAAGCGGAACCCGCGTAGCCTGTTGCTGTGACCCAGCCCAAACCCGAAGCCCTGCTGCCCATCTCCGTGGTGTCGGCACGTTCCGGCCTGGCGGTCAGCGCCATCCGCTATTACGAAGAACGCGGACTGGTAAACAGCCCTCGGCGGGTGGCCGGGCGCCGGGTCTACCACCGCACGGTCCTTCGCCGCCTGGCATTCATTGCCGCCGCACAGAAAATCGGTCTCACCATCGCGGAAATCCAGGCCGCCATGGCGGAGCTGCCGATCGACCGGGCGCCGTCCCCCAAAGAATGGGCACGGTTGAGCCAGCCGTGGAAAGAGCGGATCGACCAGCGGATCGCGGAGCTGGAGGGCCTCCGGATGTCCCTGGAAGACTGCATCGGCTGCGGCTGTCTCTCGATGACTGCCTGCGGCATCCTTAACCCGCAGGACCAGGCGGCGGAGGAGGGCTCGGGTGCCCGCTGGTCGGGCCGCCGGAAGAGCCCGGAGGCCTAGGAGGCCGGCCTCGACATCGCCGCCACCAGCCGGGCCAGCGGCTCCGGAACGTTCGCTGGGTCCAGGGCGCCCACCAGCAGCGGTGCGTAGCGGATCTTATTGCCGGAGCGGCCGGCCAGGAAGCGGTGCAGCTGCTCCTCCAGGGCCAGTTCGCGGAGCGAAGGCTGGCGCTGCAGGAGCCGGAAGGACGCCAGTTCGCCCTCAGCCGCAATGATGTCCACAACGACGCCGGGGCCGAGCGCCCGGATCAGTTCGTCTTCCAGGTCCAACCGGCAGACCTGGAATCCCCGCCCGGGGAGGTCTCCGGATCCTATGCCCGCACGGTCCAATGCCCGCCGGACGTACCAGGCCTCCGCTTCGTCGCAGAGTCCGAGCAGCCGGTGGCCGGCGCCGTCGGGCCCGTACCGGGACAGGAACCGGGCGACGTTGGTGACACCGCCCATCGGCACCACAGCGACGTTTCCCGCCGCAAGGTCGAGCCCGGAGCGGCCGGCCAGCACCTGGAGTGCCAGCCGGTCGCTCTCGCCTTCGACCAGTACCGTCGTCGAGTGCATGCCTCCAGTATGGCTGCCCTAGCGGGAGGCATCGGTGAGGACGAGCGCAAAGGACAGCGGCTCATCCACGGACTCGACGGTGACATCAAACGCGGCACCCCGCGGGAAGTTATCAAAGAGCGTACGGGTGGGACTCTCCGTGGTCCCGCAGGGCACCGTGCGGGCCTCCTGGCCGGTCACCTGCAGCCGCAGTTCACCCTGGGGTTCCTCCTCGGAGCCGCAGGCCAGATACGCGGCGACCGTCGGTCCTTCGGCGGTGAAGGTGGCTGTCACACCGGTGGAGGAAAACCCCTCCATGGAACCCAGACCGGTCTCCGGGGCCGGGTGGACGGGCAGGCCGTCCTCAACTGTAAGGACCTCCTCCGTCGCGGTGGCCTGGGAACAGCCGCTCAGCAGCAGGGCCGCGGCGCTTGCGGCGGCGAGGAATTTCAAGCGCATGGTGCCTCCCGGGTTCTGGCAGTCCAGCTGCAAGGCGAAAACGGCGGCTGGTCCACGGTGACCTGATGAATCGACAGCGTACAGTACGCATTCTTGCGGACTGTGAGGGCTTACCAGCCCTCGGCCAGCACCCGGTCCAGCATGGCCAGGAAGAACCGAGCACTCTCCTCTGTAAAGCACAGCGGCGGCTTGACCTTGAGGATGTTCTGCCGGTCGCCCGTAGGCAGCACGATCACGCCCAGCTCCAGCATGCGCTCGCAGATGGCCCGGGTCTCCTCCGGAGCCGGTTCCAGTGTTTGCCGGTCCCGGACAAACTCCACCCCCTGGTACAGGCCCATGCCGTGCACCGCACCGATCAGCGCATGCCGGTCCATCAGTTCCCGGAACCCCTGGGACAGCAGCTGCCCCACGGCGTCGGCGTTTTCCTGCAGCTGTTCCTTCTCGATCACGTCCAGCACGGTGACGCCGATCCGGCTGCTGAGTGTGCTGCCGCCGCCGGAGGAGAAGAAGGAGCCCTCCCCGGCCAGCGCCGCAGCAATCTCCTTCCGGGTGATCACCGCACCGAGGGGGTGCCCGTTGCCCATCGCTTTGGCCATGGTGATGATGTCCGGCACCACGCCGTGTTCCTCGAAGCCCCAGAAGTGCCTGCCGAGACGTCCGTAACCCATCTGCACCTCGTCGCAGATATTCACCCCGCCCTGCCCGCGGACCGCGGCGTACACCTGCTCCAGGTAACCCGGCGGCGTGCCGATTGCTCCCGCGTTGCCGTTGCGCGGCTCGGCGATGAACGTGCCCACCGGAGTGCCGGCGTCGTGCAGGCGCTGCAGCTGGCGCACGACGTCGGCGGCGTAGGCAGCGCCCGCACCCTCACCGCGGTGCTGGCCGCGGTAGGCGTTCGGAGCGTCGGCGATGTGGACCCAGTCCGGCCGGGTTTCCAGCGCCCGCGGGTTGTCCGAGACAGAGGTGGAAACCGCATCGGCTCCCAGCGACCAGCCGTGATAGGACTCGTGCACGCACAAAACGTCTTCCCGGCCGGTGAACGCCTTGGCCAGCCGCAGCGCCAGTTCCACGGCCTCGGAGCCGCTGTTGACCAGCAGCACGGTATCGAAAGAGTCTGGAACCTTGGCCAGCAGCCGTTCGGACAGTTCGGCCACGGAGGCGTAGTGGAACCGCGAGTTCGTGTTCAGCCGCCGCCATTGCCGTGCGGCGGTCTCCGCGACCACCGGGTGCCCGTGCCCCAGCGAGGTCACGTTGTTCACCATGTCCAGGTAATGCCGCCCGGAGGTGCTGATCAGGTGTTCCTTCCAGCCGCGCTCGATCCGCGGCGGGGCCTCATAGTAATGCGACTGCAGGGCATCATAGGCATTCGTCCGGCGCTCCAGCAGGGCTTCGTCCGCTGCAGGTGTGGCCGGTGGGAGGCCAAACAGGGCTGAGGGATCCAGGAAACCCGCAGCGTAGCCGGGGAACTCAGACGCCTTCACAAACCGGGGCGGTGTTTCTGCGGCGGAATAGGCACCCGGCAGCTGCACCCACACGGTCAGCTGGTTCGCTGTTCCGAGCCGGGCCCCGGCGTCCACCGGTCCGGGACCCGCCTCCAGCTGAACACCGGAAAGCACGACGACGGCCTCCGCGCCTTCTAACCGGACGGTTCCGTCCGGTGCGGCGGAGAGGGTTCCTGCGAAGGGGGTGTGCACCGCCGCCGGCACAGGGGCCCGGAGTTCGACTGCGATGGCTGTGTTCGCCGGTTCCTCGGCACTGTTCACGGCGGCGCGGGTGAGGCGGGCTTCCCCGAACCGGGTTAGCACCGCGCCCGCGGCTTCGGCGAAGATGCGTTCTTCTTCGGCTGCGCCGTCCAGCCAGGATCCGTTGCTGAACTCCTCGCTGTCCCAGCTGAAGTCCACCGGAGCCGGGACCGGCAGGCCGGGCACCAGCGGCAGCCAGGCTGACGTGTCGGGAGGGGACGGCAGCTCCATCCCGAGCGCTCCCCGGATGGAGGCCTCGGCGGCGTTCCAGTCGTAGCGGGCTGGGACCTCGAACATGGCCCATTCACGGTCCAGCGCGTCGGAGGCGTAGTCATTGCCGGCGTCGATGGTGACCTGGTGTTCGCCGCTGACCGCCAGCACCGCCCCGCGCAGCACGATCAGCGGCCACAGTGCCCGCACCTCGGCGTCGGACAGTGGTGCCCGTGCATGGAAGGCCCGGATCATGGGGAGCACGGTGAGCGGATTGACCGGATCGTGGTGGAAGAGTGCGGAGCAGCCGACGGCCAGTTCGGCTACCCGCCAGCTGTACATCGCGTCGCTGAAATCGATGATTCCGGTCAGCTCCACGCTGCCGCGCGGGCCTGAAGCGCAGACGATGTTGTCATCCGTGAGGTCACCGTGCACGGCCTGGACCGGAAGCTGGTCCTTCAGCGGGGCCAGCGTGCTGCTGATTCGCTCCAGCGTCCGGAGCAGCAGGTCCTGTTTCCATTCGGCGCGGACAAAGGGAACCAGTGCAGCGACAACTTCCTCGCCGTGCCGCAGGTCCCACTGCAGGGACCGGTCCAGCCCGGGGTGCTCCAGCCCGGCCAGCGCCGTGCTGGCCCGGCCCAGCCAGTCGCCAAGAGCGGACCGCAGGGCCGGTCCCAGGTGCGGCCGGTCTATGACGGGGGCTCCCTCCACGTAGCTCAGCAGGCGCAGGCAGTGCTTCTGCCCGCCCATCACAGTGCTTTCCACCGGTTCGCCGTTGACGGACAGCTGCGGCAGCGGGGCGGCGAATCCGGCGGCGGCCAGGCATTCCATGGCAGCGTTCTGCGCTTCGATCTCCGGGCGGGTGAAGGCCGGGTTGCTGATCTTCAGGAGCTGCCGGACGCCGTCTGCGGCAGTCAGCCGAAAGTTTCGGTCCTGCTGGCTGCCCAGTTCTTTTACCTGGGCTGTCCCGACGCCGTAGAACTCCGCGGCCAGGCGGACGGCGTCGTCGGCGGAAACAGCGGGACGGGGCAGGCCTTCAGGCGCAATCAGTGCAGACATGTTCAGTTCCCGGGTCCATGGCGGTGTTCAAGCGATGATCCGCCATCGTATTCGCGCGCTGATCAGGCCTTCAACGAATCCGGGGATTATGACGCAGGAACGGGCATCCGGGGCCTGGATTGCCCGCCGGCTTCCCACGCGCCGTGACGCGTGGTAGCTGATGGGACCTCATCCGTCCCGTCAGTTACAGGGAGTGGGAAGGAGGGTCGAGACGGGCAGGGCTTCCCACGCGCCGTGACGCGTGGTGGCTGATGTGACCTCATCCGTCCCGCGGGTCACAGAGCGTGGGAAGGACGGTCGCAGCAAACCCGGTTACACGGACCCCGCAACCGGAGCCGACTTCACGGCGGCGGGTGTGCCCGCGCGGCGGAACAGGGTCTTGCCGTGCAGGGCACGCAGTGCGTTGAGAATGGTGGCCAGGTCCACGAGTTCCTGGGTGAGCGCGCCGGCTACGGCCGGAATGTACCCGAAAGCAGCCACCAGCATCAGTACCACGCTCAGCGCGATGCCCAGCCAGATGCTGCCCAGCGCCACCTTCATGGTCCGCTGGCTGATGTCCATGGCGGTGGCGACCTTGGAGATGTCATCCGCGACGATCACGGCGTCAGCAGACTCGCTTGCCGCCGTCGATCCGCGGGCGCCCATGGCTATTCCGACGTCGGCGGCTGCCAGCACGGGCGCGTCGTTGACGCCGTCGCCCACCATGATCACCGGACGCAGCGGCAGCTCCGCCACGGCCTTCACCTTGTCCTCCGGGAGCAGCTCGGCCCGTACCGAGGAGATGCCCACCGTGCGGGCCATGCTCTCGGCGGTGGCCTGGCCGTCGCCGGTGAGCATCACGGTTTCGCGGATGCCCAACCCACGCAGCCGTTCCAGGGTGGCCGCAGCGTTTTCCCGGGCCGTGTCGCTGAGGATCAGCGTGCCTGCGAAGCGCCCGTCCACACTCAGGTACACCACCATCTGGCCGGGCGCCAGGTCCACGGCCTGCGTTGAACCGTCCACTTCCTCGATGAACCGGCGTTTTCCAACGCGCACGGTCCGCCCGCCGATGAATGCTTCGACGCCGTTGGTCGCCACCTCCTGGGCGGTCTCCGCAGGCTGGACCGGAAGGCCGCGCTCCTCGGCGGCAGCCAGCACGGAGGCTGCGAGCACATGGGAGGAATACTGCTCGGCCGACGCCGCCAGTCCCAGCAGCTCGTCGCCCGTGAAGCCGTTGACCGGGTTCACCGAGACCAGCTCCGGACGGCCGTAGGTGAGGGTGCCGGTCTTGTCGAACGCGGCGCTCTTCGCGGCGGAGAGCTGCTCCAGCACCGCGCCGCCCTTGACGATGATGCCGTGCCGGGCGGAGCGGCTCATACCGCCCATAAACGCCACGGGGGCAGCGATCAGCAGCGGGCACGGGGTGGCCAGCACCAGCACTTCGGCGAACCGCACCGGATCCCCGGACACCGCCCAGGCAATGCCGGCGATGAGCAGGGAAACGATCGTGAAGGGAACTGCGAAGCGGTCTGCCAGGCGCACCACGGGAGCCTTGGACTCCGAGGCTTCCTGCACCAGGGCGACGATGCGCTGGTACTGGCTGTCCGCCGTCGTCGCCGTGGCCCGGATGCGTACCGCGTGGGTGCCGTTGACCGAACCGCTCATCACCGAGTCTCCGGCTGCCCGGGAGACCGGAATCGCCTCACCGGTCAGGGAAGATTCGTCGATCGCCGCGGCGGGGGAGAGCAGCACGCCGTCGACGGGCACCACTTCGGAGGGCTTGATCAGCAGGATGTCGCCCACCGTCACCTCGGTGGCCGGAATGTCCTCGGCCAGTTCGGCAGCCGGTTTACCGGAGGCCGGGTTCCCGCCCGTGTCGGCGCCGGACGGCAGCCGGTGCGCGATCTGCGGGGCACGGTCCAGCAGGGCATCGAGTTCCCCCTTGGCCCGGCCGGCGGCGTAGTCCTCCAGCGCCTCGCCGCCGGAGAGCATCAGCACGATGATCAGGGACGCGATGTATTCACCCACCGCGACGGTGGCGAGCATGGCGATGACCGCAAGGATGTCCAGGCCGTAATGCCCGCGCCGAATGTCCTGCACCATGCCGTAGCCGGTGATGCCCACGATCCCCAGGGTGTACAGGCTGGCGATCCACTGCGCAGGGCCGGACGCCCCGGTTCCCCACAGGATGAGGACGACGCCGAGCACCACCACGGTTGCCGCGACAACCGGATAGTTCCGAACCGCCGTTTTGACGCGCGCGGCTGCCGTGTTCGTAGACGCATGATGATGGGCCATGCTTTCGTTTTAGGCCCCTTCCGCTCCAGTTTCCAGCAAGAGAATGCTTGCCTAACCCAGACGGCTGCGGAATCGCTCCGCTTTGGAAGATCGCTCCGCCGCGGAGCGGAGCAAACGTTACAAACCGGAGCGGAAAGGCATACTGCGCCGGAAGCCTGCGAAACCTAGTGCAGCTGCGCCTCGATCTGCTGGACACTTTCGATCAGCCGCGCACCGATTCCGGCGTCGTCCTTGCCGGTGCCGAAGTACACCACGGACAGGGACGCCGGGAGCTGGCCGGGGACCTGCACCGGAACGGCAACCGAGCCCACGCCGTCGATCACCTCGCTGTGGCTGGTGGCGTAGCCGCGGCGCCGGGCCAGCCGGGCCTCTTCGCGGTACGGCTGGCCCGGGGCCAGCCGGTTCCAGTGCTCCTCGGACACGGCAGACTGGATCGCGATCCCGGGTGCCCCGGCGGTAAAGGAGTGCCGGGTGCCCGGACGCTGGATCAGGGCAGTGCGGCTGTGCCGGGGTTCAACGGTGACCAGGGTGACGCAGTCGTGCTGGTCCCACACCGCGATGAACGCGGTCATGGACAGCTCATTCGCAAGCACGGTCAGCTCCGGGAGCGCGGCGGACTGCAGGTCACGGGACACTCCCCGGGCCAGCGCGGCGAGTCCGGGCGCGGCCGAAACCCGGCCGGCGTCGTCGCGCATCACCAGCGAGTGCGCCTCCAGCGTGCGCAGGATCCGGTAGGCGATGGAGCGGTGCACGCCCAGGCCGGCGGAGAGCTCGGCGATGGTCAGCGGCGTCTCCGATTCGGCCAGGAGTTCCAGTGCCTGGATCCCGCGGGACAGGGTCTGGGACTGGGAGCCGGAACCGGAGGACACAGAAGTCATGCGCCCATCATAGGCTCAGGCGGCTGCCGCACGGCGCCGCTTCCTGGCGCCGACCGCACGGCCAACCACTCCCTGACGTGGGCTGAAAAGGTACGCCAGGGCGAAAACCGTGCCCTGCGCCAGAACCACCATGGGGCCGGTGGCGGTGTCCAGGTAATAGCTGGCGTAGATGCCGGCCACCGCGCAGCCCGCCGCCAGCGCCGGTGCGATCAGCAGCATGCGGCTGAACCGGTCGGTCAAAAGGTAGGCCGTGGAGCCGGGGATGATCAGCATCGCGACCACCAGGACCACGCCCACGGCCTGCAGCGCCACGACGGCGGTGAGCGCCAGCAGCCCGAGCAGCGCCGCGCCGAGCAGCCGCGGATTAAGCCCGACGGCGTGGGCGTGGGTTGGGTCGAACGCGTACAGGGTGAAGTCGCGGCGCTTGAAGAGCAGCACGGCCAGGGTCAGAGCGGCCAGGACGGCGACCTGCGCCAGGTCCGCGGAGCTCACGCCCAGCAGGTTGCCGAAGATGATGTGGTTCAGGTCCGTCTGGCTCGGCGTCACGGAAATCAGCACCAATCCGGCGGCGAACAGCGTGGTGAAGACGATGCCGATTGCCGCGTCCTCCTTGATCCGGCTCGTGTCCCGCACCAGGCCGATCAGTCCCACCGCCAGGAATCCGAACAGCACCGCGCCCAGCGCGAACGGCGCGCCGGCCACGTGCGCCAGCACGACGCCGGGCAGCACGGCATGGGACACCGCGTCGCCCATGAGCGACCAGCCAATCAGCACCAGCCAGCAGGACAGCACCCCGCACACCACCGACGCGACGACGGCGGTGGCCAGGGCGCGGAGCATGAAGTCATAGGCCAGGGGTTCGGCCAGCAGGTCAATCACGGGGTGGCTCCTTCCGGTGCGGGTGCCGGTGTGCCGTCCGGCAGGACGTTCAGGCCGAACGCGCGGGCCAGCTGTTCCGGCCGGAGGACCTCGTCCGGGGATCCGTGCGCCAGGACCCGGCGCATCAGCAGCACGGCTTCATCGGCCAGCTGGGGGAGGGCATGCAGGTCGTGCGTGGAGACGAGGACGGTCCGTCCGTCCGCCGCGAGTTCACGAAGCAGGGCAGTGATGGTTGCCTCTGACCGCTTGTCGACGCCGGCGAAGGGCTCATCGAGCAGCAGCACCGATGCCCCCTGGGCAATTCCGCGGGCCACGAAGGCACGCTTTTTCTGTCCGCCGGACAGGCGGCCGATCTGCCGGTCAGCCAGGCCGGTCAGTTCCACCCGTGCCAGGGCATCGGCGACGGCGGTCCGGTCGGCGGGGCGCGGCCGGCGGGTGGGGCCCATATGTCCGTAGCGTCCGGTCATCACCACGTCCCGGATGCTGAGCGGAAAGGTCCAGTCCACGGCCTCGCTCTGCGGAACGTAGGCGACCAGGCCGGCCTTGCGTGCCTTGGCAGGAGGCATTCCGCTGAGCCTGACGGTTCCGGCGGATGGCTTCACCAGGCCCATGAGGGACTTGAACAGCGTGGACTTGCCGGAGCCATTCATGCCCACCAGCCCGCAGACCCGGCCCGGCCGGACGGTGAGGCTGACGCCGTCGAGCGCCGTAACGTCGTCGTACGTAACCGTCACGGAGTCCAGTTCAAGTGCGGCGCTCACTGTGCACCGGTCCCGGTGAGCGCGCTGATGATGGTCCGGGTGTCGTGCCGGATCAGGTCAAGGTACGTGGGCACCGGGCCGTCCTCCTCGGAGAGCGAGTCGACGTACAGGACACCGCCGAACGCGGCGCCGGTGGCCCCTACCACCTGCTGCATTGGGGCGTCGGAGACGGTGGACTCGCAGAAGACGGCGGGAACCCGGTTCGCCCGGACGAATTCGATGGCGGCGGCGATCTGCTGCGGGGTGGCCTGCTGCTCGGCGTTGACCGCCCAGATGTAGCGCTCGCGAAGACCTGCGTCGCGGGCGAGGTAGGAAAATGCCCCTTCGCAGGTGACCAGTGCGCGCTGGTGTTCCGGCAGGGTGCCGAGCTCGGTGACCAGTTCGTCCTGGACGGCCTGCAGTTCCTGCTTGTAGCCCTCGGCGTTGGAGCGGAAGGCTTCCGCGTTGTCCGGATCGAGCTCGGCGAAGGCCTCCGCCATGTTGTCCACATAGACCTGGGCGTTCAGCGGGGACATCCAGGCGTGCGGGTTGGGCAGGCCCTGGTAGGCGTCCTCGGCGATGTCCACCGGGTCAATGCCGTCGCTGACTGTCACCCGGGGAACGTCGAGGCCTGCGGTGAACTGTTCGAACCAGGCCTCGAGGTTCATGCCGTTGTCCAGAATGAGGTCTGCCCCGGAGGCTTTGCGGATATCTCCCGGGGTGGGTTCGTAGCCGTGGATTTCGGCGCCGGCCTTGGTGATGGATTCGACCTGGAGATGGTCGCCGGCGACGTTCTCGGCCATGTCCGCCAGCACGGTGAAGGTGGTCAGGACTACGGGTTTGCTGTTGTTGGACGCCGCGGTGCCGGAGCAGGCGGTGAGCGAGAGCAGGAGTGCGGCGGCCGGCAACGCCGCCAGCCGGCGGAGGCGGGAGTTGGAGTTCATGCCGAAAACCATAAGT
The DNA here is from genome assembly GCF_051337705.1 of Arthrobacter sp. IK3. Taxonomy (NCBI): domain Bacteria; kingdom Bacillati; phylum Actinomycetota; class Actinomycetes; order Micrococcales; family Micrococcaceae; genus Arthrobacter; species Arthrobacter sp. IK3. The sequence continues at coordinate 146,373 of NZ_JBPPSW010000007.1, forward strand.
TCGGCAGGTTGATTAAACAAGTTCGGTATGCCGAACTTTGTTCGATCAGGCGGATGAGCGCAGGCTGGTCAGACACATTAGGGAAGGCGGCGGCGGCTCAGCAGGCCCGAACCCAGCAGCAGCAGTCCGCCGGCCAGCGGCCACCACAGGTACATGGAGATGGTGCCGCCCACGAAGGCCGTAGCCATCACCGCGATCATCACGGCGCTGACCAGCAGCACCCCCGCCACGATCCGGGCCCGTCCGCGGTGCGGGGGCGGGATGGGCGGCAGCCAAGTGGGACGTTCATCGATCCACTCCATCCGGTCAGTGTAGAAGCGCGGAGGCCGTCTGCCACCCCGTTCCGGGTAAATACTTGCCGGGTACGCCCATGCCGCACCCGCCGCCGTCGGACATCCCTTTTGTCCGCGGCGCCGAACTGGCACAGTGGCGTGCAACCACTTCCAACCTGCGGAGGAACATCCATGGAATCGAGCGAGCTGTTAGTTGACGCATTCGGCCGGCTTCCCTCTACCGTGCGGCGGGTGGTGCACGGGCTGAGCGCGAAGGAGCTGAACTCCCGGCCGTACCCGGACGGGAACTCCATCTCCTGGCTCATCTGGCACCTGGCCCGGGTGGAGGACGCGCAGGTTGCTGACGTCGCCGGACACCAGCAGGTGTGGACGGCCGAGGGCTGGGTTGACCGGGTTGGGCTCCCGCTGGAGGCTGAGGACACGGGATATGGGCACACGTCCGAACAGGTCGCCAAGGTGCAGGTGCAGTCCGCGGAGGTCCTGCAGGGCTACTACGACGCCGTGAGTGCCCGGACGGTGGCTTTCGTGTCCGGCCTGTCCGCCGCGGATCTGGACCGTGTGGTGGACACGTCCTGGGATCCGCCCGTCACGCTCGGTGTGCGGCTAATCAGTTCCCTGGCAGACTGCCTGGAGCATGTGGGGCAGGCCGCCTACGTGCGGGGCATGCTCACCTCCGGTTCCAGCTCCGGTTCCAGCTAGGAAGCGATGGTCAGCAGCAGCGCATCGCAGGCTGCGGCGCAGCGGTGGCAGGCTTCGGCGCAGATGCGGCAGTGATCGTGGGCTGAGGCATGCTGCTCGCATTCCCCGGCACACCGGCGGCAGGCCGCCGCACAGGCACGGACAAGCTCGACGGCGGAGGCGTAGTTCTTCCCGGCCCTCGCCAGCACCTTCCCGGTGGCTCCGCAGACCTCCGCGCAGTCCAGGTCGGTGCGGATACAGCTGACCATGTCCCCGAGCATGTCTTCGCCCAGGCAGGCATCCGCGCAGGCAGTGCACGTCTGGACGCAGTCGAAGCACGCCTCGATGCAGGCGGCCAGTGCATCCATGTCCACGGTGGAGTTCCCTGCCGGGTGGGACGTCAGCATGTCTTTGATCAGGCTCATCGCGTGCTCCTTGTTCTCGGTGGCTTGCCGGGGCCGGCGCGGGCATGCCGCGAGCCTAGCCAAGTGCCGGCGAGGCCCTCAAGGACCGTGCGGCATTTTGCCCCCGGACTAGGCGGGTGCATAGAATCGGCGTAGCCTGACATGGCCGGTTCTCCGGTTCAGGCTTGGGGCTTTAGCTCAGTTGGTAGAGCGTTTCGTTCGCAATGAAAAGGTCAGGGGTTCGATTCCCCTAAGCTCCACAGGATCTGTCCCGTCCTCTCCGCCCAGCGGGGAGGACGGGACTTTTTTGTGCCCGAATGTGAAGCGCCCAAATAGGCGGCAGGGGAGCGCTCCGGCCTATATTGGCCGCAGCATGTAACGCGCATCACATGAAGGGAAGAGCGTGAACAACAAGGAACTGGTCCTCGATTTCTACGAGAAATACAACAACCGCGACGTCGAGGGCGCCATGGCGTACCTGGGGGACACCTACATCCAGCACAACCCCTGGGTCGCGGACGGCCCCGAGGCATTCCGCCGCTTTGTGACCTACCTGCGCGAGAACTACCCGGACGGCCGCAACGAAGTGAAGCGCGCAATTGCCGACGGCGATCTGGTGGCACTGCACGTTCATTCCCGCCGGGTTCCGGGCGAAGAAGGCAGGGCCATCGTGGACATCTTCCGGGTTGAAGACGGCAAGGTGGTTGAGCACTGGGACGTCATCCAGCCGATTCCCAAGGAGATCTATCCGCCCATTAATGACAACGGGTACTTCTAGCCAGCCCTGCAGCCCGGTTTAAGCTGGAGGAATGCTGCCCCAGGACACCGCCAGGCTCCGCTTCCGCGACATGACGCCGGAGGACCTTGACCTCATGGCCGGCCTTCTGGGCGATCCGGAGGTCATGACGTACTACCCGGCGCCCAAGACCCGGGACGAGGCGGCCAAGTGGATCGCCTGGAACGAGGCGAACTATGCCCGCCACGGCTACGGCCTCTGGATCGTTGAAACGCACGACGGCGAGTTCCTGGGCGACTGCGGCCTCACCTGGCAGAAGATCAACGGCGAAAACACCGAACTGGAAGTGGGTTACCACGTCCGCGCCGACCGGCAGGGCCGCGGCTACGCGACAGAAGCCGCGGCCGCCTGCCGGGACTTCGCCCGCGAAACGCTGCAGGCACCCCGGCTGGTCGCCCTTATCCACCCGGAGAACACGGCATCGAAACGGGTGGCCGAGAAGCTCGGTATGGCTCCGGTCGACGAGGACTTCGGCGGACCCATTCCGGCGCGGACCGTGATGGGCATGAACCTGCGCTAGGCGGATTCACGTCCGTGCCGGTAGCCCCGGCGGACCTCCGCGATGGCCCGGGCAATGTTGGGGTCCCGTCCGGATGCGGTCATGATGGTGTCGAAGTCCGTCAGGCCCACGTCGCCGTGGCGGACGGTTACTTCAATTTCAGTGCGCTTGGCACTGTGCGGGCGGCATGGCTGCCCGGCAATCGCTGTGTTTCCGCCCAGCGATGAGCGCCCGGTGCGCACCATCCGCATCTCCCCGCCGACGTCGTCCCTGAACCGGAAGGTCTTCCCCTTCCTGGTGGTCATCAATTCTCGCCACTGCTCGCGCTGCACCTTCGGCGCGGCAGGGAAGAACTGAGCGACGGCGTCGTTCAGGGCGGCGGTCTCCGTTTCCTCCCGGCGCGGCCTCAGGACGAGCCGCTCCCGAAGGATAAAGAGCGGATAAACCACCAGCAGGATGGCCAGTGCCACGGCGATGAAGTTGAAACCGCCGAAAATGATGAACACGGCCGCCGTAAAGACGAGCCGGCTCACCGCCTTCTCCGAATAGGACCGCGGCGGCGTATACGGAACTCCCACCCGCACGCTTGATTCTTCACTCATGCCCATCCGCCTTTCAGCTCTGCCAGGGCTTCTGCTTCCCGCGCCAGCCGGGTGGCTTCGCGCAGCTCTATGTCGAACGGGTTGCCGGGACCGGCCGGAACCTCAGCTGACAGGCCGCCCAGTCCATCCAGCCGCAGCCGGCTTTGCTCCACGGTGACGGCAAGGCGCAGTTCCGCCTGCGCCTTGACCAGGTCTGCCAGCAGTTGGTGGGCCTTGTCCCGCCGGGAACGTATCTCCGACAAATGGGCGGTGGCCATTTCCTCACGTTCAGTTGCCAGTGAGTGCATGCGCCGCGCCGTTCCGGCCAGCGTCAGCACCGCAGGGGACGGACTGGCCGGCATCACGGTCTCTACTGCTTCGCGCCGCAGCCGGTACGCCTCGGCCACCGAGGCGAAGTGGGCGGCTGTTTCTCCCGCTACCCGTTCCTGTTCCTCGAGGGTCCGTCCGGCGGCGCGGGCTGAGGCCATGGCACTTTCAAGCCGCGCATGGATTTCTTCGTGGTTGGCCCGCGGCGGTGCAAGGGTTCCCCGCCGCGCATCGATGTTCGCCCGCAGGCTGCTGCCCGCTCGACGCAGCTCGTGGAGTAACCGGGCCATGACTCTCCTCAGCCGGGGATGGTTCCGGACTCCCGATGCCCCGCAGCCGTGTGCCTGGATGTGCCTGGAGCCGCCGTGCATCAGAAGGAAGTGTGCAGGAGTCTAGCAGCGGCGGGGAGCGGCCGGGATGGGGTTGCACAGATTAGTTGGGTGCCTGCCCGGAGTTCCCCGCGGCGTGAGTCCTGCCACGTCCGGACGCCGCGGATTATCCCCATCTGCCGCCCGGATGCAACGGTGCCGCCCCGTATCGGCTCCTCAACAGAACCAGAAATCCCATGTTCCTGCGTTATGCTCCCATATCATGGCTGCGCGTAAATCTCCCGTGTTCACCACGGCAACCACATTCGGACGCCTGCTCTCCTTTATTGGGGTCAGTGTGCTCTGCGGAGTACTTACTGCAGGGCTGTTCGTTCCCATGGCCGCCGGAGCCGGATCAGCGGCGTCGGCCTCTATCACCTTCTTCGACGGACTGCCCGCGGACCTGGAGCGTGCCACGCTGGCCACGCCAACCCGCATCGTCGCGTCCGACGACTCACTGATTGCCACCCTCTACGAGGAGAACCGCCAGCCGGTCACCTTCGACCAAATCTCCCCGCACATGGTGGATGCACTGCTTTCCGTTGAGGACTCCCGCTATTACGACCACGGCGGCGTGGATGTCCAGGGCATCTTCGGTGCCATTGCCTCCAACGTCTCCAGCGGAACCAACCGCGGCGCCTCCACCATCACCCAGCAGTTCGTGACCAACGTGCTCATCAACTCAGCCAATGAACGCGGCGAAGAAGCCACCTACAGCGGCAGCAAGGGAATTTCGGACAAGGTTCGGGAAATCCGGCTCGCCATCGCCGTTGAAAATGAGATGAGCAAGGACGAGATCCTTGAGGGCTACTTCAACATTGTTCCCTTCACCGGCAACACCTACGGTGTCCAGGCGGCGTCCAAATACTTCTTCAACAAGGACGCCAAGGACCTGAACATCCAGGAATCCGCCCTGCTGGCCGGCCTGGTCAACGGCCCCGGCTACTACGATCCGCAGGCCTTCCCCGAGCGGGCGCTGGAACGCCGCAACCTGGTGCTCGGCGAGATGCTTGAAAACGGCAAGATTGACCAGGCGCAGTACGACGCCGCTGCGGCCTCGGGCCTGGACCTCACCATCACGCCCACCAAGCAGGGCTGCGTGGCTGCCGAGCAGGCACCCTACTTCTGCTCCTACGTGGAGCGCCTGATCCTGAACAGCGAGGAGTTCGGTGAGACTGAGGCTGAGCGCCGGTCTGTGCTCTACCGTTCCGGCCTGACCATCAAGACCACCCTGGATCCCGCCGTTCAGCAGGCCGCCCAGGATGCAGTCAACGAAACTGCAAACCCGGACACCACCGCTGCCGAGGTTGGGCATTCAATGATCAGCCTGCAGCCGGGCACAGGCAACGTCCTGTCCATGGCGCAGAACACCCGATACACGCCGGGGGATAACCCCGGGGATTCAGTGCTGAACTTCAACGTTGACCAGTTCCAGGACGGAGACCCGGACAAGCCGCTGGACGGTGTGGGCGGGTTCCAGCCCGGTTCAACCTTCAAGCCGTTCACCGTGGCGGCCTGGGTGGACGCGGGCAAGTCCCTGGGCACCCAGCTGGACGGGCGCAAGAAGACCTATCCGCAGGGTGACCGCTGGACAGCGAGCTGCCTCGACGGCGGCGCCTACGTTGAAGGCGATGCCAACGGCTGGACCCCGCAGAACTACGGCGACACCAACTACGGAGACGCCACCGTCCTGCGCGGGCTCGCCCAGTCGCTGAACACCATCACCTTCTCCTCTGCCAAGCAGCTGGATCTGTGCCGGATCATGGAGATTGCCGAGTCCATGGGCATCCACAACGGCAAGAGCGCTTCCGGCGAGGAAGAATCCCTCTCCGTCAACCCGTCAGCCCTGATTGGCGGCGTGGAAGACGTCTCGCCGATGGCCATGGCCCAGGCCTTCGCCGGCTTCGCGGCCGAGGGCAACGTCTGCGAGCCCCGTGCCCTGCTGGAAGTCACCGCAGCCAACGGCAAGACCTACAACGTGCCGGAACCCGACTGCGAACAGGTGATCTCCAAGGAGACCGCCCGCGGCGTGAACTATGCGACTCAGGAGGTCATGAAGTCCGGCTCAGGATCGCTGCTGAATTACGGCGGCCAGCCCATGGCCGGCAAGACCGGAACGAATGACTCGCGGTCACAGACCTGGTTCATCGGCTACAACTCGGGCATGGCTACCGCCAGCTGGATCGGCAACTGGAAGGCCGGAACAGGGTCCCTGTCCGATCTGGAAATCGGCGGCCGCATCTACCCCGAAGTCGACGGTTCGCTTATCGCCGCTCCGTCCTGGGCCAGGTTCATGCAGCAGGCAGGCAGCCTGTACCCGGGTGAGGCCTTCGCCAACCCGCCGGGCAACCTCCTGGCGAACCCCACTCCCAGCCCGAGTCCAACGGAGTCCGAAGAGCCCGAGGAAGAGGAGGAGAAGCCGGCCCCCAAGCCGTCGGCCACTCCGGTCCCGCGCCCGACGACGGCACCTGCTCCGGCGCCCGCTCCGGTTGTTCCGAGCGAGGATCCCGAGCCCGAACCCGAGCCGGCCCCGTCAACTCCGGCCGCCGTGGTGCCAAAACCGAGCCCCTCTGAGACGGGCAGCTAAGCGGGAGGAATTCGCCGCAAAATGCCATAAAAACCACAGGTCAGTGCGCAAGGCCCCGAGTCGGATAGTGTTTCCGCTCGGGGCCTTCTGCGCTCCCGCCGCCGGCGGGATCAGCCGGAGAGCTCTCCTGGAGGATGAAGTGATGAAAAACCTGCCGGCCATATCGGTTCGGGGCCTGACCAAGAGGTACGGCGCAAAGACCGCAGTGGATAACCTGTCATTCGACGTCGAAGCCGGAAGCGTCTTCGCGTTCCTCGGCACCAACGGCGCCGGGAAATCCACCACCATCAGCTGTCTCACCACCTCCATCCCGTTCGACTCCGGATCAGCCGAAGTAGGCGGGTTCGATGTCCGCTCCGGCGGGGAGGGCGTCCGGTCCCGCATCGGCGTCGTCTTCCAGGAATCCGTCCTCGATCCGCTGCTGACCGGCCGGGAAAACCTGCGCGTGCGGGCGCGCTTCTACTCCGCGGACCGCGCCGCCAACGAAGCACGCATCAGTGAGCTGTCAGACCTGATTGGGCTGGGCAGCTTCATCGACCGCCGCTACGGAACATACTCCGGCGGACAGCGCCGCCGCGTGGACATAGCCAGGGCCCTGCTGCACGCCCCTCCCATCATCTTCCTGGACGAGCCAACCGCCGGACTTGATCCGGCCAGCCGCGCGATTGTCTGGTCCACCATCCACGACCTCCGCGACCGCCACGGGCTGACGGTCTTCCTCACCACGCACTACATGGAGGAAACCGAGGAAGCGGACAGGGTCTGCATTCTGGACAGCGGCCGGATCATCGCCGACGGCACCCCCTCGGAACTGCGCGCAGCCTACAGCTCCAGCATCCTCAGCATTACGACGGCGGACCGGGCAGGCCTCATGGCGGCCGCCGGGGAACTGGGCGGGACCATAGAAAGTGCGGAAGGCGCCGTCGTACGCATTGGCGTGGAGACCGCCGAAACGGCCCGGCAGATCCTGGCCCGGCACGGTGCCGCCGTGCAGGACTTCGAATTCCGCCACGGCACCATGGATGACGTTTTCCTGGCCCTCACCGGCCACGAGACCCCTGCCCCGGCAGCCGAAGGAGCTGGCAAGTGAACGTGGTCCTGGACATCACCACCCGCAACCTGAGGCTCTTCTTCCGCGACCGGCTGGGCGTCTTCTTCTCGCTCGTGTCCGCCCTGGTGGTGTTCCTGCTGTACACCCTGTTCCTGGGCAACCTGCAGACCGAAGGGCTCGCCGAATCCTTTCCGCAGGCCACCGAGGACCAGATCCGCGGCTTCGTGGACAGCTGGATGTTCGCCGGCATCCTGGGCATCACCACCATTACGACGGCGCTGGGTGCCATGGTGGTGTTCGTCGAGGACTCCGGATCAGGCCGCTTCCAGGACTTCCTGGTTTCACCGATCCGGCGGGAGAAGCTGATCCTGGGCTACCTGCTCTCCGCCGTCCTGATCTCCATGGTCATGACCGCGCTGGTGCTGCTGGTGAGCCTGGCCTACCTGTTCGTGGTCAGCGGTGTGACCATCGCCTTTGTGCCCCTGCTGAAGATCTGCGGCTACCTGGCGCTGGCCTGCTTCGCGTTCTCCGCGCTGAGTGCGTTCGCGGTGTCCTTCATCCGGACCGCCGGCGCCTACTCGGCGCTGTCCACGATTGTGGGCACCGTCCTGGGTTTCATTGCCGGGTCCTACATTCCGGTTGGCAACTTCCCCGAGGGGGTGCGCCAGTTCGTGAGCGCCCTGCCCTTCCTGCAGTCCTCCATGCTGGTCCGGCAGGAAATGACCGCCGAAACACTGCCCGCCATGACCGGCGACCAGCCTGCAGCGATCGAGGAACTGCAGGGAGTCTTCGGCATCACGGCTCAGGTGGGGGACTGGCACGTGGGTACCGGCTACGTCATCTTCGTGCTCGTGGCGATGACCGTGGTGTTCACCCTCGTGGCGGCCATCCGGATCCGCGGCCGGGTCCGCGCCTAACGCTCTTCTTCACCGTCCCCTGGGTACGGTTGCGATTGCAAAGAAGTAGTTGCAAAGAAATGCTTGCAAAGACTTCTTTGCAAGCGTAGGCTCCTAGGCATGGAAGAGCAGTCAGCCCCGTACGACGCCACGGTCCTGGACATGACCCGCCTCAAGGCCTTGGCGCACCCCATCCGCATTGCCCTGTTGGAGAGCCTCACCCGCTACGGCGCGCAGACTGCCTGCGGAGTGGCGGACCGCCTGGGCGAATCCAGCGGTTCCACCAGCTACCACCTGCGCCAGCTGGCGAAGCATGGCTTCGTCCGCGAGGTGGAGGGGCGGGGGACTGCACGGGAACGCTGGTGGGAGCGGGTTCCCGAGGCAATCCAGACCACCATGGCCGCTTCTCCGGCCACCCGGGACGCCACCCGAATGCTCGCGAAGACCGTGACGGGTGGACAATCCCGTGCGGTGAACAGCTTTATCGACCACAGTGACGCGCTCCCGGACGGCTGGGCGGATACCTCCATCCTCATGGGGGCCACGCTGCACCTGACGCTGGAAGAGGCGCAGGCGGTCTCCCGCCAGGCCTCGGAGCACCTGGAGCAACTGCTTGCCCCGTACCGCGGCCGCGACAGCGCCGGCGGCACCCGGCCAGTGGAGCTGTACCTGAACTACTTCCCGCTTATCGAACCCGGAGACCAGCCATGAATGCTGTCATGACCTACGCGTCCCTGCCTCCGCACACGCGTCCAGCCACCCATTCAACCGTCCGTCCCACCGGCGTCGGCCGCCTCTTCGTCACCACCGGGGAGCTCCTGATCAGTCTCGGCGAACGTACCGCCCGGCGGCCGCGGCCGGACGTCGGGCTGCTTGCCGCACACGCGGATGAGCGGCGGGACCTTGAAGCCCGCGCCCACTCCGCCCTCTGGCCCTAGCCGGCAACCGGTGCGGGCTACCCGGCGCCCGTAAACGTCAGGTACAGCAGCACCACGTTCAGGGTGATGAGCAGTCCGGCTACCAGAACGCCCACCGCGGTGGTCCACCACCGGTTGCGGTGTTCGCCCATCAGGTCCGCCCGCGTGGTCAGCCACAGCAGCGGCACCAGGGCGAACGGGATCCCGAAGGACAGCACCACCTGGCTCAGCACCAGCGCCCAGGTGGGGTCCACCCCGGCAGCCAGGATGGCCAGCGCCGGCAGCAGCGTGATCAGCCGCCGCAGCAGTATGGGAATGCGCACCTTGAGCAGCCCCTGCATGATTTCGGCACCCGCGTAGGCGCCCACCGACGTTGATGCCAGGCCGGAGGCCAGCAGGCCCAGCGCGAACAGGAGCGCGACGCCGCTGCCCAGGGCACCGCCAATAGCGGCATGGGCGCCTTCCAGGGTGTCCGTCCCGTCCACGCCCTGCAGGGACGTGGCGGCCAGCAGCAGGATGGCGAGGTTGACGGTGCCGGCCACGGCGAGGGCAATGGTCACGTCCCAGCGCGTGGCGCGGATCAGCGTGGAGGTGGTCAGTCCCGCGGAGCGCTCGGGAAAGCGGTCACGGGTCAGCGCGGAGTGTGCGTAGATCGCATGCGGCATGACGGTCGCCCCGAGGATGGACGCCGCGAGCAGGACCGAATCCGGGCCGTCGAACCGCGGTACCAGGCCCTCCGCCACGGCGCCGGGATCCGGGGGTGCCACAAAGACTCCGGCCGTGAAGCCGACGGCGATGATCGCCATCATTGACACGATCACGTATTCGAAGCTGCGGTGCCGTCCGCTGCCCTGCACGGCCAGCACCGCCATGGATACGCCGCCCGTAATCGCGCCGCCCAGCAGCAGCGGAAGGTCAAAGAGCAGCCAGAGTGCGACGGCGCCGCCAATCACCTCGGCGACGTCGGTGGCCATGGCCACCAGCTCCGCCTGCAGCCAGTACAGCCTCCGTCCGGGGGTGGACCGTACCCGGGCGCCGAGCAGTTCGGGCAGGCTGCGTCCGGTGGCCAGTCCCAGCTTCGCGGAAAGATACTGGACCAGCCAGGCCATCACGTTTCCGGCAACTACCACCCAAACCAGCAGGTAACCGAAACGGGCTCCGGCGGTCATGTTGCTTGCCACGTTGCCGGGGTCCAGGTAGGCAACCCCGGCAACGAGCGCGGGGCCGAGGAGCCAGGGCAGGCGCGTTCCCGCCCTGGACAGGGAGGTCCGGGGCGCGGGGTCTGTGGGAGCAGCCTGCATAAGGCCAAGGTAACACCGGGAGTTCGGACTGCCTAACAGTTTTCAGCAGGCGTGCTCAACAACGCCGCAACCGGTGGCCGGGATCTCGGGCGATGCGTAGGAGGCTAGGCCAGGGGCTCCGTTCCGGAGCCTCCGGCGGCAGCAGTCCGGGTGCTGTGCTGGAGCACGGCAAGCCAGGCCAGCGCTCCCACGACGGGCAGCAGGAGCACCACGGCGAACCAGAACACCCGTTTGCCGCCCGTGGTTTCCCCGGTCCGGAAAAGACTGAACAGGGCACCGGCTGTCAACGTCAGGACGAGCAGTGCCAGGAGCACCGCGGCGGGTATCCACATGAGGAAATCAACGGACATGGTCTTGGGGCACTTTCAGGCAGGCCAGTAGGAAGGTGGAAGCGCGGGGGTCACTGCGTGCCGGCGAAGCTTTTCGGCCAGTGCTGAACCCAGATTATGGCGCGGCAGGCTGCTGGGGCATCATCCCTGAAGATGACATTTGGAGGGGCGTCCTCATTCCTTCGGTTCAGGGGAGGGGGACGGCGCAGATTAAGGTTGAAGCATGCCTGACCGTCCGTCCTCCGTCGTGCCCCGAATCTTCACCGCAGTCCTGGCCTGTGCGAGCCTTCCCATGGCGCTGCTGGTACCGCTGTGGATCACCGCGGGACGGATGCTTTTTGGCGTCGAGGGGCACCTGGTTTCGATTTTCGCGCTGACGGCCGGGCCGGTGCTGGCCGTGCTGATGCTTGCCGCTGCCGTAAAGATCACTGCAGCGGCCGCGGCACGCCGACCATTTGGTGCGCCCCTGAAGACCTCGCTGCTGCTGCTCGCCAACTACGTGCTGGCCGGCGCGTTTGGATTCTTCGTGCCGGATTTCGGTACGCCCCAGGCAGGATCGGTCTTCTCCGCCCTGGCCGGGCCGGAGGTGCTGGGATATTCGGCGGCCCTGGCCAACCCCTTTGGCATCGCCACCCTGATGGTCACCGTGGCGGTGCTGGTCACCGCGCTCCGGGCCCGGCCCGAACCGGCTGGACGGCAGCAGGCGGCACGCCTATAGCGCCTGCTTTGGTCCTGCAGGCTCCGCCGGGCCGGGTGCCCGCTGCCACGGCAGCCGGCCGGTTACCTCCAGCTGCAGCGAATAGCTCAGGAACGTCCGGATCAGCACAATGACCGCCAGCACCCCGAGCGACTCGAACGTGGGGGTGACCGCGACAGTCCGGATGATGTCCGCGGCCACCAGCAGTTCCAGGCCCAGCAGGATGGCCCTGCCCAGCTGCTGCCGGTACACCTCATAGACCTTTTCGCGGCGCTGCAGCAGTCCCCGGGCGGCCAGCACGGAAGCGACGGCGGCGCCGGCCACTATCGCGGCGACTCCGGCCAGGTCCACCACGGACCCGGCCGTCTCAATGAAGTAGTGGAAGTCCATTCCGCTGACCGCTCCCGCCTGCCTCGAAGGAAACATCCGTCATCCTCAACTGAGCCCCGGCCGCCGGTGCGGTGTCAACGCGCCGGGGCCCCGGAGGCGTGCAGGGACGGATAGTAGAAGTCGAAGTCGTCATACGGATCCCGCCAGGCGGAGTCGTCCCGCGCAATACGCACGACGGCGGCTGCCGGCACCCAGCGGTTGTGGGCCTGTCCGTCGTCGTCGATCCAGTGCACCAGCACCTCGGTGCGCGTCCACGCTACTGCTTTGCCGTCCGCTGCCAGAGCCTCGAAGCGGCACCGCACGTACGGTTCCTGCCGGTACGGGGCGTGTGAAACCCGGGGTCGGGCCGGGGAGGAAGAGCGGAGCGGGACGGAGTGCGCGGTAACGGTCATGTGCCAACTGTTGCCGACGGCACTGACATTGGGCCCGCACAACGGCCGGGGCCGGGCAGGCTAGGAGGCCAGGTCCCGCCATTTCGCGGCGGCACGGTTGCCCAGCGAGGTGCTGCTGTCCTTGACCTTCCGCGGAATCATGCGGATGACCGGAGCCAGGTCGGCGCGCACCGAACGCTGCGGCGGGACTGGCTGCTGGACCCGTACCGGACGGGCGGTCTCGGAACGCTGCGGCTGCGATGCCGCGGCGGGAGCCTGCTGCGCGGCCACTTTGCCCGGCCGGTTCATCAGCAGGTAGGCCAGGGCAACGGGTGCAATCAGCAGGGAAATCAGGGTGAGGGTGCCCAGCGCATAGAGTGCCAGCATGGCGTAGAAGGGCCGGTCAAACAGCGAGGCCACAAAACCGGCGCTGCCCAGGAGCATCCACAGCCAGAAGATGATGAGGGCGCCCATGACGGTGCGGGCGCGGCGGAAAAGCATAACGGAGTGACGGCGTGCCGAAGGCGCGCTTGCCTGAGACTCACTGCCCATTTCGTTCTCCCCCAGCTACAAGAGCCCAAGACCGGCGGACCCTACCGCTGATATTAGTCCCTTTTTGTCCGTAACTCTGGCATACACAGGCAACAATGGTTTGTGTCGTTCCACGAGAGGAAGATTTTGCGCTCCAACCCCGGCCCCGGTTTGCTGTTCGTGCTCGTCTGCGCCATGGGAGCCGGGCCGGTCATGAACTACGGCATCTCCGCCACGAGCACACTGATCATCACGGACCTGGGCATCAGTGAATCCCAGTTCGGCCTGCTCGCGGCTACCTGTTTCGCCAGCGCCGCACTGTCATCGATGTCCCTGGGCCGGCTGAGTGACCGCATCAGCTCCCGCTCCCAAATGCTGATCATCTTCGGCGGCACGGCCCTGGCCCTGGTGCTGATGGCCCTGTCAGGGAACTACCTGTGGCTGCTCGCCGCCGTCCTGCTCTCCGGGCCTGCGCAGGCCATCTCCAACCCCACCACCAACCGGATCATCATCCACGCGGTCCAGCCGGGAAAACGGCCGGGGTGGATGGGCATCAAGCAGTCCGGCGTGCAGGCCAGCCAGCTGTTTTCCAGCCTGTTCTTCCCCGCCGCCGCCCTGTTCGCTGGCTGGCGCGGAGCCGCCGTCGGAGCAGCACTGGTGCTGGGCCTGCTGCTGGCCTACGCCTGGCAGCGGCTGCCGGCAGAACCCCGTGGAACGTTGGGAACGGAGCGGGAACGTCCGTCCGCCGAACGCCGGTTCCCCGCGGCGGTATGGCTGCTGGCCGCATTCGCGCTCTTCTCGGGTGCCGGCATGCAGGCCACCAACGTCTACCTGCCGCTGTTTGCGCAGCGGGAACTGGGCTTCTCTCTGCTGCTTGCCGGAGCCACGGCCGCGGCCGCCGGAGTGGTGGGGGTGGCCTCCCGGGTGCTGTGGGGCCGGCGCATGGCCGAAGGCGTCCGTGCCTCAACCCTGCTGCTCATCCTGGCCGCCGGGGCCATCTGCGGTGCGGCGCTCCTGCTGGCCGCCGGCGAAACCGGCAACCCGGCGCTGCTCTGGGCCGGTGTGGTCTTCCACGGCGCGTCCGTCCTCGGCGTGAACGTCGTGGTGATGGCCGGCGTCCTGCGAGAGGTACCCAAGGAACGTGTGGGAGCGGCGTCGGGCGCCGTATCCCTGGGCATGTACGCCGGGTTCGCCACCGGCCCGCTGGCAATGGGCCTGCTCCTGGAATACTCCGGGGACTTCCTGGACGGCTGGATCTTCATCGGTGCGTCCTACCTGGTGTGCGTGCTGGTGGGGCTGGCCTATCGCCGGCTCGGCCGGTGGGCGGCCGGATCCGGTTCTCACAGCCCCCGCACAGCAGCGGATCAGGACGGCGAAAGCCCGGAAGGGGAGAATGGAACCGGAAGGGAAGCGGCCGGGACCGGAAACCCCCGGCTGCCGGAGTAGCAGCCCTTCGGGCACAGATTCAGGGCAGCATCCAGGGAAGGCACACGTTGACCGAAGCATCGAAGAATTTTGTTGCGGACCTGCCCCGGCTCACGCATCCGGACGGCACTCCCATCCGCGCACTGGTGGTGGACGACGAACCGAACCTGGCGGACCTGGTCAGCATGGGCCTGCGGATGGCCGGCTGGGAGGTGGCGGTGGCAGGCGACGGCCGCTCCGCCGTCTCGCGTGCCCGCGAGTTCCGCCCGGACGTCCTGGTGCTGGATGTCATGCTGCCGGAGTTCGACGGCGTGGAAGTCCTCACCAAGATCCGCAGCTTCGATCCGGACGTGCCGGCACTGTTCCTCACCGCCAAGGACTCAGTGGAAGACAGGCTCACGGGTCTGGCGGCCGGCGGGGACGACTACGTGACCAAGCCGTTCAGCATGCAGGAGGTGCTGCTGCGCCTGCACCGCCTGGTGCAGCGTTCCGGTGCTGCCTCCGCGGACAGCGCCGAGCTGGTGGTCGGGGACCTGGTGCTGAACCTGGACACCCGTGAAGTCACCCGCGGGGGCGACGAAATCCAGCTCACCGCCACGCAGTTCGACCTCCTGCGCTTCCTGATGGAGAACCCGCGCCGCGTGGTCAGCAAATCCCAGATCCTGGACCGGGTCTGGGACTATGACTTCGGCGGACAGGCCAACATTGTGGAGCTCTACATCTCCTACCTGCGCAAGAAAATCGACGCCGGACGCGCTCCCATGATCCACACCGTCCGCGGTGCGGGCTACGCGCTCAAGCCGGCCACATGAGCGCCGCATGAGCGCCGCGGGGCGCTTGCGGCAGCTGCGCAGCGGGCTCGTCCGGCGGCTGGGCGGCTGGCGGCTGCGCAGCAAACTGCTGGCGGCAACCCTGGGCCTGCTACTGCTGACGTGCCTCACCATTGGGTTCTTCAGCCACGCCGTCATGAACGTTTTCCTGGTTCGGCAGCTGGACACTGAGCTGCTGGACGCCTCTGACCGGGCCGTCAGCTTCCAGCCGCCGCCCGGCGCCCCGCAGTACCTTCCCGGCATGGCACCGGACCCGCTGGACGCTCCCGGCCAGGGCAGGATCGGGATGCTGGGTGCACGCGTCACGGACGGCACGGTGGCCAGCGCCGGCGTGGTGCAGCCGGACGGAACCCGCGCAGCCCTGTCCGGGGAGGATGCCCGGGAGCTCGCATCTTTGCCGGCAGACGGACAGCCCGTCACCCGTATGCTCTCCCTCGGTGAGTACCGCCTGGTTGCCCAGCCGCAGCCCGGAACGAACGGCGGCGTCGTTGTGTCCGGCCTCCCCCTGGCCGAAACGAACAGCACGCTGCTGTCCCTGGGGCTGACCATTGCCGGTGTGTCCGCCGCGGGCATGGCCCTCACCGGAGTGCTCGGTTACCTGATCATCCGGCGTTCGCTCGAACCGCTCGAGGAAGTCTCCGAGATCGCCACCCAGGTGGCCACCATGCCGCTGGCGGCCGGCGACGTCGAGCTTCCGGAGCGGGTGCCCGAATCCCTGGCCCATCCGGGCACCGAAGTGGGGAGCGTGGGCCTGGCCTTCAACCGGATGCTGGACAACGTGGCCAACGCACTGGGGGAGCGGCAGCGCAGTGAGATGCAGGTCCGGCGATTCGTGGCGGATGCCAGCCACGAACTGCGCACCCCGCTCACCTCGATCCGCGGCTATACCGAAATGGTCCGGCTGACCGAGGACCTGAGCCCCCAGGCCCAGCAGTTTCTGGGCCGGGTGGAGGCGGAGTCGCTGCGCATGAGCGGCCTCGTGGAAGACCTCCTGCTCCTCGCCCGCCTGGATGAAGGGCGTACCGCGGAACCCGTTGAAGTGGACCTGTCCCAGTTGGCCGTTGAATCGCTGTCCGACGCGCAGGTTGCCTCACCGGACCACCATTGGGTGCTGGCACTGCCGGAGGAACCGGTGCTGGTGCAGGGGGACTCCGGCCAGCTGCGTCAGGTCATGATCAACCTGCTCAGCAACGCCGGAAAGCACACCGGACCCGGGACCACCGTGCATCTGGCCTTGGCCGGAGAGCCCGACGGCGGGACTGTCCTGACCGTGGCGGATGACGGACCCGGCATTCCCCCAGACTTCCAGGACCGCATCTTCTCCCGCTTCGCCCGGGCGGACACCGCACGCAGCGGCCTGTCCGGGTCCACCGGCCTGGGACTGGCGATTGTGGCGGCCATCGTCAAGGCCCACAACGGCACCATGGGGGTGGACAGCCGTCCCGGACGGACGGTCTTTACGGTCCGGCTGCCGGCGGGCGGAACCGCACCGGCACCCGCCCGGAAGGCCTAACCCGTGCTGCCCGGTTCCGGCGTGGCGGAGGGAGCCGGCCCGGTTCCGCCGGAGTCCGTGTGCCGCGGGCTGTCCGGATTCAGCAGCGAGTGTTTCCGGCTGTAGAACCAGTACACGGCCATTCCGATCAGCAGCCAGACGGCGAACCGCAGCCAGGTTTCCCAGTGCAGCTGGGAAATGAGGAACGCCGAGGCCAGCACGCCGAAAGCCGGGATCCAGGGCATCAGCGGGAGCCTGAACTCCCGTGGAGCGTCCGGCTGGGTCCGGCGCAGCACAATCACGGCGATGCAGACCACCACGAACGCTGCCAGGATGCCGATGTTGGTCAGGTCCGCCACGGCGCGGATCGGGAAGAACCCGGCCAGCAGGGCGGAGACCCCGCCGGCAATCCAGGTCACGCGCTGCGGGGTTCCGTTGTTGTCCGTGGCGGAGAACCACCGGGGCAGCAGCCCGTCCCGGCTCATCGAGAACCAGACCCGGGTGACGCCGAGCAGGAAGGTCAGCATCACGGTCAGGATGGACAGGACGGCGAACGCGGAGATCACGGTGGCGATCACCGGCAGGCCAACGTTCTGGAACGCTGACGCGAATCCCGCCGTGGGGCTGATCTCGGTGTAGTTCTGCATGCCGGTGAGCACCAGGGTGGCCAGGATGTACAGCACCATGGCGATGCCGAGGGACAGCAGGATGGCCTTGGGCATGTGCTTCTTGCCGTCCTTGGCCTCTTCGGCGGCGGTGGACATGGCGTCGTAACCGAACACCGCGAAGAACACCGTGGCGGCGCCCGTGAACACTGCGCCAAACCCGTTGGGCAGGAACGGCGTGTAGTTGGACGTGTTGATGAAGAAGATGCCCAGGCTAATGATGAACAGGATCAGCAGGACCTTCAGTCCCACCGCCACCAGTTCAAAGCGGCCGAATGTCTTGGTTCCCCGGCTCAGGATGAACGTGATGAACAGGCAGACCACCAGGGCCGGCAAGTTGACCGCGCCGCCTTCCACGACGTCGCCGGTGCCCTGCATCCACACCGGCACATCCAGGCCGATCCCGGCCATGAACTCGGTGAAATACCCGGAAATGCCAATGGCGACGACGGCGACGATCGCCGTGTATTCAAGCAGCAGGTCCCAGCCGATGAACCAGCCGATGATCTCCCCGAGGGCCACATAGCCGTAGGTGTAGGCGGACCCGGCGCGCGGCACCATCCCGGCGAACTCGGCGTAGGACAGCGCCGCCGCGGCGCTCGCCAGCCCGGCGATCAGGAAGGAGATCAGGACCGCCGGACCCACGCCCTCGGCGTCGGGCCCTCCGTTGGCCACCAGCCCCGCCAGGGTAAAGATGCCGATGCCGATGATGCCGCCCACGCCGATGGCCGTCAGCTGCCACAGGCCCAGGCCCTTGAAGAGTTTGGAACCGGATGCCTCGTCTTCAGTCAGCTCAATGGGCTTGCGCCGGAAGACGGAGGTTTCCCTGTTTGCCGCGGACATATTGGCTCCTTGGACATCATGGACGGTGGTGCTGCATGGAAGTATCTGCCCCGTTCGCCCCGGCCGGAACCCCATGCGGCTTTTTCTCCGCCCGGCTCGGCCAAGCGCCCCCTGCTCGGCTCGGCCAAGTGCCCCCTGCCCGGCTCGGCCAGGCGCCTCTAACCGGCGAAGGCGCAGCCCGTGCGGGAACTGCGCCTTCGCGGGTTGGGGGAGTTATTCGCCGGGACGGGTGGTCTGTTCCGCCAGCCTGTCCCAGATGGACGTGTCGGTGGTCCCGATCGAGCCGTCGGAGATGGCCCGGGCCGCGGCATCGAGGGTGGTGACGGTTTGCTTGATCAGGTAGCCGTTGCTCTTCTGGCCCAGTACGGCGGAGGGGTTGGTGTTGTCCGACATGCCGCGCATTTCGAACAGCAGGGTGGAGATGCCGTACTCAACCGCAATGCCGTTGCGGCTGATGGTCTCCGCGGAACCGCCCACGTATCGGCCCAGGTGGCCCCAGCCGGTGGAATCGATCGCGTTGAACACCACGGCACCGAGCTGCTTCGAACCTTGAACCACCTCGGGGGAGGCGTTCGGCGTCGTCGGGTAAAGGATCGATCCGGAGACGAGCTTGCCGTCGCGCTCGCTCTGCGTGCCCTGGTGGTGCAGGTCGATCATGTAGTCGATGTCGTAGGCGCGCATCACGTTGTTGTGCAGGGCCTGCGTCTCCGGCTGGATCTTTGCCACATGGTCCCGGTTCAGGTCCGTGCCGGTGGCATTGGCGCGTGTGAGCGTGCGGCCGGTGGCGATGTAGCCGTCCAGCGGGAAGTCGACGTCGCCCATCGCTCCGTCCGGGTTGAGCATCGGCACAATCAGGATGTTGACGCCGTCGAGCACGCCCTTGGTCTTGCCGGTGCCGAGGTGCTTCACGAACTCCAGGGCGCCCTCGGTGGTGAGCTGTTCATTGCCGTGCTGCTGCGTCAGGTACAGGATAGTGGGGTTGTCCGGGTTGCTGATGTACTTCGCGAGGTACAGGTCGCGGCCCTTCACGGACTGCCCAATCACTTCCAGCTCCATTGCCGGCTGCTTGGCGTCCTGCTTCTTCAGCTCCGCCACCACCTCGTCATAGGTGCGAAGGATCGAGGTGTTGATGGTCTCGTTGCCGTTGTAGTTCGGCCCTTCACCGACGGCGGCGGCGGGAACTGCCGTGCCGGCTGCGAGCAGGGCAGCAATCGAGAGTGCTGCAGCTGTTTTCGGGATCCTCATGGGGGTCTCTCCTCAGGTAGCGCGGGGTGCGGTCCAAGCAGTGAAACCGGGCCGGATGGATGTGTCAATCGAAGGGCGCGCAGTCTTCTCTTTTCGCGGAGTGTCCTATATAAGGCCACGTCAGAGCACATTTTGAGTCATGGGACGCAGGTTCGGAAGCGGTGCCGAATGTGAGCTGGCGCTCAGCTGCGGATAGGGTTGTTTGATTCGTTCTTTGAAAGGCCAGTTATGCGCGACCGTATTTCCCATCCCGGACTCTCCGAACTCGTCATGTCTGCGGAGCAGGCAGCAGCGATGATCAAGCCGGGAATGACGGTAGCGATGAGCGGCTTCACGGGCGCCGGCTACCCCAAAGCCGTGCCCCAGGCGCTCGCCTCGCAGATCGAAGAAGCCCACACCCGGGGCGAGGACTTCCAGATCAAGGTGCTCACCGGCGCCTCCACCGCCCCGGAGCTCGACGGCCTGCTGGCCAAGGCCCGCGGCATGGAGCTGCGCCTGCCGTACCAGTCGGATCCCACGCTGCGGAAGCGGATCAACGACGGCGAACTCGAGTACATCGACATCCACCTGGGGCACGTGGCGCAGTACGCCTGGTTCGGGTTCTACGGCCACATTGACCTGGCCGTCATCGAAGTGGTGGGCATCAACGAGGACGGCAGCCTGATCCCGTCCTCCTCGGTGGGCAACAACAAGACCTGGATCGAGCAGGCAGACAAGATCATCCTTGAGGTCAACACGCAGCAGCCCGCCGCGATGGACGGCATGCATGACGTTTACTACGGAACCGCCCTGCCCCCGCACCGCAAGCCGATTCCGCTGGTCAACCCGGACGACCGCATCGGTGAGCCCTACCTGCGCCTGGACCCGGAAAAGGTGGTTGCCGTCGTCGAAACCGATGCCCCGGACCGGATGACGCCCTTCGCCGCACCGGATGAAACCTCGCAGCAGATTGCCGGGCACCTGCTGGACTTTTTCGAGTCTGAAATCCAGGCGGGACGCCTGACGGACAAGCTGCTGCCGCTGCAGTCCGGCGTCGGCAACATCGCCAACGCGGTGCTGGCCGGTCTCGCCGGCGCCGGGTACACCGGACTCACCGCATACACCGAGGTGATCCAGGACGGGATGCTGGAGCTGATCCGGGACGGTGTGATCCGGGTGGCGTCGGCAACCTCCTTCTCGCTGAGCCCGGCGGGGATCGAGGAGTTCAACTCCAACATCGAGTTCTACCGCAAGCGGATCATCCTGCGGACCCAGGAGATCTCAAACCACCCCGAGCTGATCCGCCGGCTGGGCTGCATCGCCATGAACGGCATGATCGAGGCGGACATCTACGGCAACGTGAACTCCACCCACGTGGGTGGAACCGCCATGATGAACGGCATCGGCGGGTCGGGGGACTTTGCCCGCAACGGGTTCCTGTCCGCGTTTATGTCCCCGAGCACGGCCAAAGGCGGAAAGATTTCCGGGATTGTGCCGATGGCGTCCCACGTGGACCACACCGAACACGACACCATGCTCATCATCACCGAGCGTGGCCTGGCGGACCTCCGCGGCCTGTCCCCGAAGCAGCGGGCCCGGACCATCATCGACAAGTGCGCGCACCCGGACTTCCAGCCCCTGCTGCAGGATTATTTCGACCGTGCCAGCCGGGATTCGGTGGGCAAGCACACCCCGCACCTGCTCGATGAGTCCCTGGCCTTCCACCAGCGGTTCGTCGAGACCGGTACCAGCCTGCCGGAGACTGTGCGCAGCTAACTCTCGCCCCGCGCGCTGCCGGCCGCCGGATCAGGATCCTGAGCGGTCGGCGGGCACGGGAGCCGGCTTGTCCACGAACTTCAGGCCAATCACGCAGCCGACA
The DNA here is from genome assembly GCF_051337705.1 of Arthrobacter sp. IK3. Classification (NCBI taxonomy): domain Bacteria; kingdom Bacillati; phylum Actinomycetota; class Actinomycetes; order Micrococcales; family Micrococcaceae; genus Arthrobacter; species Arthrobacter sp. IK3. Next base: position 167,747 of record NZ_JBPPSW010000007.1, read on the forward strand.
ATCCCGGCCAGGAACAGCACCTTCAGCACGCCGGGTTCCTCGGTACCGGTGAACATGGCCCAGGCCACCGTGAGGACGGCTCCCAGTCCGGTCCACACCGCATAGGCGGTACTAATGGCGATGTGCTTCATGGCGTAGCCGAGGCCGGCCATTGACAGTGCAGCCGCCACGGCGAAGACGATCGACGGCACCAGGACGGTGAAGCCGTTGGAAGCTTCCAGCGCGGTGGCCCAGACGGCTTCAAGGACGGCGCTCAGCAGGAGAATGATCCAGGCCATGGCTATGCCACCAACTTCAGGCCAACAACGCAGCCGACGATTCCCATCAGCAGCACCACCTTGATGATGGTGGCCCTCTCGCCGCCGAACAGCATGGCGTACCCGGCTGTCAGCACGGCGCCGATCCCCACCCACACGGCGTATGCGGTGCCCACGGGGATGCCGAGCATTGCCCAGGCGAGGCCGGCCATGCTGGCGGCAAGCGCGACGGCGAAGATCAGGGTGGGAACGGGTTTCTTGAAGTTGTTCGACTTCCCCAGTGCTGTAGCCCATACGGCTTCGAGCATCCCGGAGGCGATGAGGACAACCCATGACATGGCTAGCTCCTTTGGCCAGTCTTGTCGCGTGCCGGGTACTGAACCGTCGTCCGGGGGCCGGAGTATTCACGGCCCTGCCACCAAGGTAGCAAATCCTGGAATTCCGTGCCGCGTGCCGGGTCACCATTGCCCCGGAGAGGGGAGCCCGGCAAAGGATAAGCACCCCCGAGCGGTGCACCAAATCGTCTCGGCGCCAGCGCCCATCCGGTTTCGGGCGGCGGCGCATCCGGACCAGCTTCGCCGATATCGTTAACCCTGTGCCCGCCCAGCACGGGCCTTAGGCACTGACCGGACCCCCTCCCCGAGAGCCGGCCCGGCAGCAGCCAAGACACTCCTGCACATCCGTTGCGTCCGCACAGCTGCGCGCGCCCCGGAGTGCCAGAGCGGGGCACTGCGACGCCGGGACTACGGTCCCCGGCGTTTGGAACCTCAACGAAGCGGAGAAGCAATGCCCCACAAAATCATCCTGGACTGCGATCCCGGCCACGATGATGCGGTCGCCCTGCTGCTGGCACACGGCAGCCCGGAGATCGAGCTCCTGGCGGTGACCACCGTCGTCGGAAACCAGACACTTGAGAAGGTAACCCGCAACGCGCTCGCGATTGCGCGTGTCGCAAATATCACAGGTGTTCCGTTCGCCGCGGGCTGCGACCGGCCCCTGGTGCGCACCATCGAAAACGCTCCGGACATCCACGGAGAGTCCGGCATGGACGGCCCCGAGCTGCCCGAACCGACCGTCGAACTCGATTCCCGCCACGCCGTGGACCTGATCATCGACACGGTCATGTCCCACGAGCCGGGCACCGTCACCCTGGTTCCCACCGGTGGGCTGACCAACATCGCCATGGCCGTGCGCAAGGAACCGCGGCTGGCCGAGCGGGTCAAGGAAGTCGTGCTGATGGGCGGCGGCTACCACGTGGGCAACTGGTCCGCCGTGGCTGAGTTCAACATCATCATCGACCCCGAAGCAGCCCACATCGTCTTCAATGAGAAGTGGCCGCTGACCATGGTGGGCCTTGACCTGACCCACCAGGCGCTGGCCACGGACGAGGTCGCCGAGCGCATCGCCGCCGTCGGCACCAAGCCGGCCAAGTTCGTCGGTGAACTGCTCGAATTCTTCGGCCACACGTACAAGGACGCCCAGGGCTTCGACTTCCCGCCGGTGCACGATCCCTGTGCCGTTGCCTACGTGATCGACCCCTCGGTGATGACGACCCGGCGCGTGCCGCTGGACGTCGAGCTGACCGGAACCCTCACCCTCGGCATGACCGTAGCGGACTTCCGAGCCCCGGCGCCGGCTGACTGCAACACTTCCGTCGCCATGGAACTGGACCAGGACAAGTTCTGGGGCCTGGTGGTAGACGCCCTCGAGCGCATCGGCGAGGTGGACCTGTGAGCGCCACCGCCCAGCGACGCGTCAATGTAGGCGCGCTGATGGCGGCGCTGCTGGCCGCCTGCGTTGCGTTCCAGCTCAACGCCTCCATGCTCTCCCCGGCACTGGTCACCATCGAAGAGGAACTGAACACCACCTCTGCCGCCGTTGGCCTGACCCAGACGGCGTTCTTCACCGCCGCCGCACTGTTCTCCCTGTTCCTGCCCCGGCTTGGCGACATCATTGGCCGCAAAAAGGTCCTCGCCGGAATGCTGATTGTGCTGACCATCGGTTCGGTGGTCGCGGCGCTTGCCCCCAGCATCGAGGTCCTCTTCGTTGCCCGCCTGATCCAGGGCGTCTCCGGACCTGTTGTTCCGCTGACGCTGATCATGCTGCGCGTCGAAATCCGCGACGCCAAGCTCTACGGAACCCTGATGGGCGTCATTACCGCCGTCAACGGCGGCATTGCGGGCGTCGACGCCATCGCCGGCGGCTACCTGGCGCAGAACCACGGCTTCGCCTCGGTCTTCTGGGCCATGGCCGCTGTTGGTGCAGTCGCCACCGCGCTGCTGCTGTTCCTGGCACCGGAATCCACGGCAGAGAAGAAGGAAAAGATGGACTGGGTCGGCGTCGTGCCGCTGGTCATCTCCGTTGGCACCCTGCTGACCGCCTTCAACGAAGCCGGCAAGCTGGCGGACGCCAACTGGCCGCTGGTTATCGGATTAATCGCGGTGGCCGTGGTTGCTTTCGCCGTGTTCTGGCAGGTTGAAAACCGCACCGAACAGCCGCTGGTTGCCACCTACCTGCTGAAGCAGCGCTCCACCTGGGCCCTGCTGCTGACCACGCTGCTGACCATGACCGGCGTCTTTGCGGTCATGAACGGCATTATTCCGGCACTGGCGCAGGACGGCGTCATCGGCTTCGGCATGGGTGCTGAGGAATCCGCCTGGTGGACCCTGACCCCGTACGCCATCGCCGGCCTGATTGTCGGCCCGATCGCAGGGCGCCTGGCGGCGACCCTGGGCTACGGCAAGGTACTCCGCATCGGCATGATCGGTTCGGTCATTGGTCTCACCCTGGTGCTCCTGGTGGTGGGCAGCGACTCGAAGCTGGGCCTGCTGGGCGTGTCCGTGCTGATCGGCATCACCTACGCGGGAATCGGCAACATCATGCTCAACGGACTGGGCATCGTGCTCTCACCGAAGGAGAACCCGGGCTTCCTTCCCGGCCTGAACGCGGGCGCGTTCAACCTGGGTGCGGGCCTCAGCTTTGCCGTGATCTACGCGGTCAAGACGGCCACCACGCCGGCCGACGGCGGTGCCGGAGGCTACTACGGCGGTATTGTTGCCGGTCTGGTCACCCTGGTGCTGGCCCTCGCCGCGTCCTTCCTCATCCCCAAACCGGTCGCAGCCGAGGTGCCGGCCGGCGCCCCGGCTGACCGCTGACGCCAGCCCGTTCCCAAGGAGAATCCCGCATGCCTGCAGGAAAAGTCGTTGTTGTTGGGTCGCTCAACGCGGACCTGACCGTCCGCACCGAGCGCTTCCCCTCACCGGGGGAGACCCTCAACGGGTCCGAGCTGGTGATCGTCCCGGGCGGCAAGAGCGCCAACCAGGCCGCCGCCGCCGCGATCCTCGGCGCGGACGTGCGCCTGTTCGGTGCCGTGGGTGCGGATGGGAACGGCGATCTGCTGCTCGACGCCGCCTCCAGTGCCGGTGTTGACGCGTCCCGCGTGCTGCGCCGCACCGGCACCGCTACGGGTACCGCCATGATCGTCGTGGACGCCGCCGGCGAAAACACGATCATTGTGTCCCCGGGCGCCAACGGAACCGTGACGGGCGCTGAACTGCCGGCAGACCTGTTCGACGGCGCTGCCGTGCTCACGCTGAGCCTGGAGGTGCCGCTTGAGGCGGTCACCGCTGCGGCCAGGGCAGGGCACGACGCCGGTGCCCAGGTGCTGCTGAACCTCTCGCCTTACCGCGACGTGCCGGCGGAACTGCTCGGGCTGACCGACGTGCTGCTGCTGAACGCGCACGAAGCCGCGCTGGTGACGGGGCTCGCGGACCCTGCTGCGGACTGGGAAGCGGTTCTCGCTGCCCTGGACGCACTGGGGGTGCGCCGGACCATCATCACCCTCGGCGGGGACGGCGCCGTCGTACTGGATGGAACCGCGGCCGGGGACGCGCGCGTGGTGCGCGTTGAGCCGACCAAGGTGACCGCAGTGGACACCACGGGGTGCGGGGATGCCTTTACGGCAGCCACGGCAGCACGGCTCGCTGCCGGCGAATCCCTGGCCGAGGCCGCCCGGTTCGCAGCGCGTGCCGGTGCCCTGGCTGCCACCCGCGAAGGCGCGCAGTCCTCCTACCCGGTCCTGCGGGACCTGCTGGACTAGAACGGTTTTCCGCCAGACGGTTACAGACAGGAGAGGCCCTGCACCACACGGTGCAGGGCCTCTCCTGTTACGGGGACGGAACGTCAGGACTTCGGTGCCTTGTGGGACCCACCCGTCCGCCGCCACTGTCTCTTCACGGCGGCGTCCACCTGGGTTGCCACGTGGTCCTCGTAGTGTTCCTGCATGGTGTCCTGGACTTGTTCGGTCACGTGGGCCGTGATCTGGTCCCGGGCCAGCTTCCGCTGGGCACGCATGAGGGTCTCGTGTTCCTGATGGAAGGCCTTGGCCGTCGCCACGCACATCAGCAGGATGACCACGCTGAATGGCACCGCCGTCAGGATGGCCGCCGTTTGGATGGCCTCCAGGCCGTTGGCTAGCAGCAGCGCAATGGCCACGGCAGCGGCGGAGAGTGCCCAGAAAATCCGAATCCAGTTCTTCGGTTCAACATCGCCGCCGGTGGAGAGCATGCCCGTGACCAGGGCGCCGGAGTCAGCGGAGGTGATGAAGAAGATCGAGATCAGAAGGATCGCACCGATAGTCAGTGCAGTGCCGCCGGGCAGCCCGCCCAGCATGCCGAAGAGCGAACCTTCGGTGTCTACTGACCCGTCGGCGCCTACCAGGCCGCCTTCGCCGAACAGTTCACGGTAGATCGCAGTGCCACCCAGGACTGCGAACCAGAGGAACCCGACGATGCTGGGAACCAGCAGCACGCCTGCGACGAACTGCCGGACGGTGCGTCCCTTGGACACACGGGCAATGAAGATGCCTACGAACGGTGCCCAGGAGATCCACCAGCCCCAGTAGAACGTGGTCCAGGCGGCCTGCCAGGCCTCGCCCTCGGCACCGGAGAAGGCCAGCGTGTTGAAGGTCAGGCCAATAACGTTCTGCAGGTAGTTGCCGATCGACTGCACGAATTCGCGCAGCAGGAACAGGGTGGGCCCGGCAAACAGGACGAACAGCAGCAGCAGCCCGGCCAGCATGAGGTTGATGTTGGAGAGCCACTTCATGCCCTTGCCCACACCGGAGACCAGTGAAGCGATCGTGAGCATGGTGATGCCGAGGATGAGTCCTACCTGCGTCATCTGCGTGGCCTGCATGATGTTGGCTTCTTCCAGGCCGGCGGAAATCTGCAGCACGCCAAGACCCAGTGAAGTTGCCACACCGAAGAGGGTGCCAACCAGGGCGACGACGTCAATCAGGTTGCCCCAGCCGCCGGAAACGCGGCGCTTGCCCAGCAGGGGCTCCAGGGTCCAGCGGATGGATATGGGTCGGCCCCTGCGGTGCACGGCGTAGGCGATGGAGACACCTACCACGACGTAGATGGCCCAGGCATGAAGCCCCCAGTGAAGGTAAGTCTGGGTCAGTGCCTGCTGCGCCAGCTGGATGGGGGAGCCTTCAACACCCGGGCGGGGTGACGCGAAGTGGTTCAGCGGCTCGGCGACGCCGAAGAACACCAGGCCGATGCCCATGCCGGCCGCGAACAGCAGCGCGAACCAGGACCGCATCGAAAACTCCGGCTCGTCCTCGTCCTTGCCCAGCTTGATGTCCCCATAACGGCTGAGCCCAATCCACAGGGCGAACACCACGAAGATGGCGATAGCGGCGACGTAGTACCAGCCGAACCAGCGGATGACGTTGCTCTGCACTGAATTGAACATGTCCGTGGCGGTGCCGGGGAAAACGATGGCAAAGACCGCGAACACTACGATGATGGCGGCAGCCGGCCAGAAGACCCAGCGGGCGATGCCGCTGCCTGGCTTGGGTGTGGCTGCGGGGGGTTCCCGGTCCACCTTGGCCGGAGACTCGGTCTCCGTTATTTTCGCTTCGGTATCTCTTCCGGTACCAGCGCCTTGTGTGGCGGTCATTCCCAGTTTCTCCTCCTGCGCTTTTGTCAAGCGCTTCAGACTTTTTCTGGCGGATGCTCTTGCTGCGGCGACTTGCACCGTCTATAAGCCTACTGAGATACCGCCGGGTGTTGAAACTGGTAGCACAAAGTGACAGGGAGGAAGAGATTCGGCGCGTGGGGAAAAACGCGCCCCTGGAGTCTCGCTTGCCTCTTTCACGGGGCTTCCCGGCGCTTAGTTCGCGCCGTAGTGTCCGGGCCATTCATCGGCAGGAATCCGCGAGATTTCCCGGACGCCGCCAACTGTTCCCCATTCGTTCAGGCCCAGCCGGGACAGCGGGCGCAGCGCCTCGATCCGCGGGTGTGAATCGGCGTCGAGTGTGTCCGAACGGACTGCCGCCCGGAGGATTTCGCCGTAGACAACAAAGCAGTCGCCCACCGGGTGGATCTCATGCAGCCTGCATTCCAGGGCCACGGGGGAGCCGGCGACCCGAGGCGGCCGGACGGTGGCGCTGGGCTCGGCGGCGATGCCGGCGGCGTCGAACTCGCTGACCTCGGCGGCGAAACCGGTGCCGGTGGCGTTGACGGCTTCGAACATGTCCTCGGGCGTCAGGCTGATGACGAACTCGCCCGTCTCCCGGATGTTGCGCAGCGAGTCCTTTTCGCCCACGGAAGTGAAGGAGACCACCGGCGGATTTACCGAGGCGATGGTGAAGAAGGAGTGCGGGGCGAGGTTCTCCACTCCCGCCGCGGATACGGAGGAAACCCAGGCGATGGGGCGGGGGACCACCACGGAGGTAAGCAGGCGGTAGAAGCTGCGGCCGCCCATTTCGGCGGGATCGAAGTCCGTTCTCATGGTGTTGAGCTTAGCGGCGTTCCCAAAAGCGGGACGGGCTGGAATCGTTGGAATGGGGTTTGTGACCGACCTACACGAAACCAGGTGCAGCATGGAACTCATTCCGGGTAACTCCCTTGTGACCGCGACGCCGGAGGAGGGCCGCAAGCTGGCCCTGGAACTGGCACTGCACAGCATTTATGCGATCCAGCCGGATGAGAACGTACTCCGGGCCGGACGCGACGTCTACACGACGGACCCCGAGGAGCTCATCGCGTCGTCGCACGTGGTGGCCATTGAGTTCGCCACCATCGCTGCGGCCAACAACTACTGGCGCTGAACGCTTGGGGGCTCAGGCGCGGAGGGCGCGATGTTGTGGTTGCGCCGGAACAGGTTCTGCGGATCGACGGCGGACTTGAGTGCCGAGAGGCTCTGGCCCAGTCCTTCCGAAAGGCGGGGTTAGGCTGGAGGCAGTCGATCCAAAGGAGAACACCGTGGCATCCCTGCTGACCCCGCTCATCACTTCCGCCGGCCTGATCGGCGGCTTCAAGACTGCCCGCGACACCGGCAACCGGCAGCTCGGCGGCGCGGTTCTGGCCGCTGCAGGTGCCGCAGCCTTCGCCCTGTGGAAGCGCGACGCCGGCACGGGCACCGCCGTCGCGCTCACCTCCACCTACGTGGCGGCCTTCGGCCTCTCCCACCCGCTGGCCAAGAAGCTCGGCGCCTGGCCCTCGGTCTACACCGTCACTGCAGCGACCGCTTTGGCGTCCCTGGTGTTCGGCCGCCGGAAGTAACCGGGCTCCCTTCCCCGACATTGCAGAAACTGCCCGTTTGAGCCTTCAAACGGGCAGTTTCTGCAATGTGGATTCGGAGGAAGTGCCGTCGGGCACCTTCGGGCATGGCAGTGTAGGCTCCCTGCCATGCGCCGACGCCGATACCTTCTTGTTCTTCCAGTGGTGCTTTCGACGGCGCTGGCGTCCTGCACTTCGCTTCCGGAACCTGAATTGCAGGCAGCCCAGGCGCAGGCGGACGCCTTTGTGGAAAGCGAGGCGGTGAGTGCGAACTTCCTCGGTGCGGGCAGCTTTCTCGCACTGCAGCACGACGCAGTTCCCCAGCCCGATGAAGGAATAACGCTGGATTATGAGTCGGACGCCCGCATCGAGGGCGTTAACGTGGCCTGTTTCGGCGGCGGCGAAGCCAGCTTTGGTGCAAGTGTCCGTACAGGGTCATCCTGGACCGGCTTGGACGTCATGACCCTGGCCTGCGACGGCGAACCGCGCACGGCGCCGCTGAACGAGCCTCTCGAACGGGTCAACGCGCTGCGCCTCAACGGTCAGATCCAGGACGGCGCCGGTGCGGTGATCGCCGCCGCCATCATGGGCACCGCCGGGTGAGCCGGACTGCTGCCAGCCGGCGTCGGGCGTTATAAGACGCCGCTTCTGGCGGCCAGGCGCCGCCCACTCAGCGGTTTGTCGACAGCTCCATGTGAAGGGTCGGGTACGGTCGAGAGTCCGCGTCGAGCTCGCTGCGCCCCACTCGAACGAAGCCTCGACTGACGTAGAACCCGTAGGCGCCGTGGTTCTGCTCGTTCACGTCAACCTTGGAAACCCCCTGATGGGCAATGACCTCGGAGAGGAGAGTTGAACCGATGCCCTGCCCACGCACTGCATCGGAGACGAAGAGCATCTCCAGCGAGTCGCCGTGGACGCCGGCGAACCCGACCGGCTTCCCGTCCTTCTCCGCGACCGTGAGGGTTACGGCCGGAAAGTAGTCGGAAGCGAGACGGGATTCGATCCGGGTGAAGTCGGATCCGTCGAGGAAATCATGGGTAGCACGGACTGCGCTGCGCCAGATGTCAACGAGCGCCGGGTACTCCGCCTCACCGCGGCAGGCTCGCAGGATCACCGGGCCATTTCCTTTCTTCATGTGCCTGATCCTACCGCTGGGCTTCCCTGCAGGAGGCCTGCATGCCTTAGCGCCAGCCGGCGTCGGGTGCCACGAGCTTGACGATGTTCTCCAGCAGTGCCGCGTTGTAGTCGACCCCGAGCTGGTTGGGCACCGTGACCAGCACGGTGTCTGCCAGCTGGACGGCGGCGTCGTCGGCCAGTTCGTTGGCGATGACGTTCGGTTCGCCCACAAAGCTGCGACCGAACCGCGCCAGCCCGCCTTCGAGCCGGCCCACCTGGTCCTTCGCTTCAGCCTGCGCACGGAGCCCGAAGTAGCGCCGGTCCTGTTCGCTGACCAGCGGGATGACGCTGCGGCTGACGGAAACTTTGCCTTGCCCGGGGTGCCCTGCGGCTTTCCAGGCCTCGTGGTAGGCGTGGATCTGCTCGGCCTGCAGTTCATCGAAAGGAACGCCGGTGTCCTCCGTGAGCAGGGTGGAACTCATCAGGTTCATGCCCTGCTCGCCTGTCCACTTCGCGGTTGCCCGGGTTCCCGAACCCCACCAGATGCGGTCGCTCAGCCCGGGGGACTGCGGCTCGATGGGCAGCAGGCCGGCGTGCCCGGTCATCTGCGGGTTGGCCGGTGCCATGCCGCGGCCGGTGATGGCGGCACGGAAGATTTCGGTGTGCTGGCGGGCCATATCGGCGTCGTTCTGTCCCTCGCCGGGAACATAGCCGAATGACTCCGCGCCACGCAGCGCAGGCTCGGGGGATCCCCGGCTAATCCCAAGCTGCAGCCTGCCGCCGCTGATCAGGTCAGTCGCGGCGGCTTCTTCGGCCATGTACAGCGGGTTTTCGTACCTCATGTCAATGACGCCGGTGCCCAGGTCAATCCGCGATGTGCGTGCTGCCATGGCGGCGAGCAGCGGGAACGGGGACGCCTGCTGCGGAGCGAAGTGGTGCACCCGTACGAACGCTCCGTCAGCACCCACCTCCTCGGCAGCAACCGCGAGTTCGATGGCCTGCAGCAGGGCATCGCCTGCTGTGGGCGTCAGCGAACCAGGGACGTCCTGATAGTGGCCAAAGGAAAGGAATCCAATCTTCTTCACATTCATGCCAGCGCATGTATTGCCCCGGATATTCCGGACGGTACTTTTCCGTCCGCTGACCGGGGCTAGAGTGCCGGACCATGGAAAACGAACTCGTGGAAATCGAAACCGCCGGCTGGCATGCGCTGTCCACCGGACCGGGGGAGGCGACGGCGTTCTACTCCAATGTGCTGGCGAGCCAACCCGTGGTCCTGCTGACCAACGGGCTGCGGATTACGGACCGGCAGCAGATCATCGAGTCGATGGGCGGTCCGCCCTGGACCGCCTTCGAAATCCTCGAACCGCGGGAGGACTACTTGGCGGCGGACGACGTCGGTGTGCTCACCTATAAGGTGCGTGCCGACCGGGACGGTACTCCCTACACAGCACTGCTCACCAGCGTGTATGCCCGGGAAAACGGTGTGTGGAAGCTCGCTGTCCACCAGCACACGCCGTTTGAGGAGCAGCAGGACTAGGGGTAGGCGGCTAAGCCGAGGCGGAAACCCGCTCCGCAACAAGTGCCTGCAGGTCCGCCACACCGCGGCCGGCCAGCGTCTCCCAGCGGGTGATCCCTGGCTGTTCCGGCACGTCGACGGCGTTGGGCACGGCAACGGTCACGGCACCGGAGGCCTTGGCGGAAGCGACTCCGGGCAGGGAATCCTCCACGGCCACAATGCGGTCCAGCTCCAGGGGCATGCCCAGTTCTTCGCCCATCAGCTTCGCCGCCAGCAGATAGGGTTCCGGATCAGGCTTGCCGTTAGCGACCATCTCTCCGGTTACCAGGAACCGGAACGTGCCCTCCGGCAGCTGGTCCGCGATCACCCGGGCGAGCAGGGACTCGCTCATGGTCACCATGGCACACGGGATTCCGGCCGCATAGAGTTCTGCGAGCATTTCGCGGGCTCCGGGACGCCAGGGGATTTCCTTCTGCACGGAGCTGACCACACTGGCCAGCATGGTGTCGAGGATTTCCCGGATGCTCAGGTCCGCGCCGGCCTGCTGCAGCGCGCGGGCCGAATCGGGAAGGGCATTGCCCACCAGTTCCATGGCCTGCTCGTCGCTCCAGCTGACCCCGAACCGGGCCATCAGGTTCTTCTCCGCGGCGAACCAGTACGGCTCGGTGTCCACCAGGGTTCCGTCCATGTCCCAGAAAACGGCCTGCAGGGCGGGATGTGGCGACAAAGGTTCCTCCTGGACGGTTGCCGCAGGACCCTGCGGCGCATAAAACGGACGGGCACTGACGACGGCGAACACCCAGACTGATCGTGGCAGGACGCTGCACTTCCGTCAAAACCGGCACCCGTCACAGGCGGCAGCGGACTAAAGTGCTTCTGCCTTGCGCCGGCTGCTGCGGGAGACGAAGTAAATGACGGCGGGAACAGCGGATAGCCCCAGGCCCATGATCATCAGGAACCAGGTTGAGCCGTTGACGGGGTTGGTCCGTTCTTCAAGATACGGACTGAGAACCACAATTTTTTCCGGAGCAGCAGGATCGGCATACAGCTCAACAGATTCCCCCGGCCGCCATTCAGGTTCGGGATATCCGTCTTTCGAGTGGGACCGGTGCTCCACCGTCCCCGAGAACGAATCTCCTCCCACGGAATAGGTGACAACCGCTGCTGTATCGGTCGTGTAGGTCCTGTCAGTGTTTTTTCGGTGTCGGGTGGACGTCTCCGTCGAAACCGACTGCACCAGGGCCTGGGTCTGGACGCCCTCTGCCGAGAGCCGGTAGTACTCCTTATTCTCGAGTACCGTTTTCACAGTCCAGCCGCTGAAGAAAAGCAGGGACAAAATGGTCAGGGTCCCGGCCACGCGCTGGACCACACGCATATTTCGCGCCAACCGTACCCCGTTCCAACCAGGCGCGAAATAACCGTTGCCGGCGCCGTCGTTGAGGTAGATTCCGCGCCAGGCGTGCCTGCCATAGGCCACCTCCATGGCGTACCTGCTGGTATTGCGGTGCGGGGAGAGGACCCAGCCTTCCGGCACCTGGAAGGAACCCGGGGATGGAGGGGTAACCTGAGGCGTCTTTTTCACCCCAGCAGAATACCGTCTGACTAGGGAAGATGCTGCTGCATGAACTCCAGCACCGGCCCGGCGAGGGACGCGCCAATGACGTCCTGCGGCCGCTTGTTCCCCGCCACCTCGAACATGTGGTTGCCGCCCTCAACGCGCTCGACGACGGCGTTCGGCCCGATCTTGGCGGCCACCGGTTCCAGCTCGCCGGGCAGGGCGAACGGATCCCGGGTTCCCTGGAGGAACAGCATCGGCTGGGCGAGCCCGTAAAGGTGTTCGTCGCGCAGTTTTTCCGGTTTGCCCGGCGGGTGCAGCGGGTAGCCGAGATACACCAGGCCGGCAGCCGGCATCCCCTCGGCCACGGCCATGGACGCCATCCGCCCGCCAAACGATTTGCCGCACGCCCAGACCGGCACGCCGTCGGCGTTGTCTTCCGCGGCGAACATGACCGCCCGCCACGCCGCGATCGCGGCCGGGGCACGGTCCGGGAACTTCTTCCCGGCCTCCCGGTAAGGAAAGTTGAACCGCCAGGTAGCCACGCCGCCGTCGTTCATCGCATCGGTAAAGCCGGTGAGGAAGGGATGCTCCATGCCGGACCCGGCCCCATGCGCCACCACCATGGACGCCCAGGCACCGGCGGGCTGCGCGAAGACGGCACTGACGGTCCCCTCGCCAACCGAGACTGTGAGGTTCTCCTGCTGCACTGGCATGCGTTCCAATTTACGGGACGTCCTCGCGCCGCTCACCTCACAGCGGCAGGCCGGCCTCCTCTTTGACGGTTTTCATCACGATGGTGCTGGTGAGTTTTTCCACCCCGGGCAGGTTCACCAGCACGTCGTCGTAGAACTGCTGGTAGCCGGGGAGGTCCGCCGCGATCACCTTCAGCAGGAAATCGGGATCCCCGAAGAGACGGTCCGCCTTCACAATCTGCTCGTGCAGGCCCACAGCCTTCTCGAAAGCCAGCATCTGCGCACGGTCGCGCAGGGTGACGAACAGCAGGGTCTGGAAGCCCAGCCCCACTGCGGCTGGATCAACCACGGCACGGTAGCCGGTAAGGACACCGGCACGTTCAAGCTCCTTGATCCGTCGATGGCACGGGGCGACCGTCAGTCCCACCCGGGCGGCAACCGCCGTCGCACTCATCCGTCCATCATTTTGGAGCAGGCGCAAAATTTCCCGATCAATCGCGTCAATCACGCAAAAATCATACCGTGAGGGTGGTTTTGGCAGCACATTCCGGTCAGCACTTCGCGCCGTGTTTTTCCTAGGGTTGAGGAATGGATTTTTCGCAGCTCGCGGGTTTCGCGGCCGTTTCGGTCACCCTGGCCATGACCCCGGGCGCTGACTGGGCGTACTGCATCTCCTCCGGCCTGCGCTCACGGCGCGTGACCCCCTCGGTAGCCGGACTGTGCACCGGCTACCTCTTCCACACTGCGCTGATCGTCGCTGGTCTCGCCGCGCTCATCGCGGCCTCGCCCGGCCTCCTCACCGGCCTGACGCTGGCCGGCGCCGCCTACCTGCTGTGGCTGGGCGTCTCCACCATGCGGTCATGGCGCGGTGCCGGGTTCACTGACGGAACCACGACGCCGGTGCCCGCGGCCGAAGGGCAGCCGGAACCGTCTGCGGAGACCGGTTCCGGTTCCGGCGGATCTGTGGCGCTGGCAGTCCGCGCACCGGTACGCTCCCGCCGCGCCGTCGAGCGCCGGGAATTCCTGAAAGGGCTGGGAACTTCTGGTACCAATCCAAAAGCCCTGCTCCTCTATCTCGCACTGATCCCGCAGTTTGTGGACCCGGCCGCCGCGCTTGCACTGCCGCTGCAGTCGCTGGTGCTGGGACTGTCCCACTTTGGTGTCTCCGTGCTCGTCTACACACTCGTTGCCCTCGGCGCCCGGCGGCTGCTGCGCTCCCGCCCGGCAGCAGCCCGGGCAGTCACCCTCGTCAGCGGGATCCTGATGGTGTGCGTGGCGCTGGTCCTGCTCGGCGAGCGGCTCCTGCTGCTGGCCTGAACCGGTCTGCTCAGCCCGGACCGCCCATCGAGATGGCAGAAACTGCCCGTTTGAGGGCTCAAAAGAGCAGTTTCTGCCATCTCGATGGAGGTGGGCGCGGGTGACGGCGGGTGCTAGGCGGGCGACGCCGCCGCGACGGCCTGGCGTGCCAGGGTCTTCAGGCTGAAGCCGGGGACAGCAACCTCCTCGGGGGCCGGACTGATCCCGGCCGCCAGCAGTTTCCTCGCCCCCAGATGCTCGCCGGGCGAATTGACCGACTCCACGGCAGCCAGCCGTCCGTCCCGGAAGCACAGCACGGAGAACTTCCCGCTCTCCGGATCCCCGCTGATCACCAGCTGGTCCCCGGGCACGGAGAGGCCGGCGATCTGCAGCCGCAGGCTGCCCTGGTTGCTCCAGAACCACGGCAGGTCCGTGTACGGCTCGGCGGCTCCGAGGATGGTCCGCGCCGCATGCCGTCCCTGGTCGGTGGCGTTCTGGACCGACTCAACCCGGATCCGTGCCCCCGTGTGCGCCGACGGGAAGCTGGCGCAGTCGCCCACCGCCAGGACCGACGGATCCGAGGTGCGCAGCGCGGCGTCCACCACAATGCCGTTCCCGGTTTCCAGCCCGGCCGCGGCGGCCAGCGCATCATTGGGCACGACGCCGATGCCCGCCACCACCAGGTCCGCCCGGTACCGGGCGCCGGTCGTGGACACTGCCCAGCCAACCCTGCCGTCCATGCCCGGCTCCAGGGAGGCAATGCCTTCGCTGAACTGCAGCCGGATCCCGGCACGGGTGTGGGCGGCGGCGAACCAGGCGCCCGTCACCGGGCTCAGGGCGCGCCCCATGGGGCCCGGTGCGAACTCCAGCACCGTCACTTCGCAGCCGCGTGCCCGGGCCGCGGCGGCAACTTCCAGCCCGATGAATCCAGCTCCGACCACCACTACGCGGCGTGCCGCAGCGAGGTCTGCGTGCAGCGCCTCGGCGTCGGAAAGTGTCCGTAGAAGATGGACGCCAGGCAAATCTGCGCCCGGGCAGGTGAGTGCACGGTTTGCGGCGCCAGTGGCGAAGACCAGGTGCCGGTAGTCCACCTGCTCGCCGTCGCCGAGTGTGACGGTCCGCGCGGCGCGGTCCACGGCTGCGGCACGCACCCCGCTGCGCAGCGTGATCTCCTTGTCCGCGAAGAACGACGCCGCGCGCAGCGGCAGGGGAGCGGGGCTGCCCTCCGGGGAGAGGTAGTCCTTGGACAGCGGCGGACGCTGGTAGGGCAGGCCGGGCTCGTCGGCGATGACGGTGACGGCCTCCGGGTAGCCGCCGCTGCGCAGCGAGTCCGCCACCTGCAGTCCGGCCTGCCCGCCGCCGATGATGACTACGGACATCTCAGACCTGTTCCGCAGGAACGTCGACGACGATCCCGTCCAGTTCCGCACAGGCCTTGATCTGGCAGCCCAGGCGGGACAGTTCGGTCCGCTCGGCGGTGGTGCAGTCCAGCATTTCCTCTTCGTCGTCGCTGGGTTCCGGCAGGGCAGCGGCGAATTCAGGGCGGACATAGACGTGACAGGTGGCGCACATGGCCTGGCCGCCGCATTCCCCGACAATGCCGTCCACTCCGTTCGTGACGGCGGCGCGCATCAGGGACGTTCCCGGCTCCACGCTCACCGTGGCCGGCGTGCCTGAGGGCTGGATAAAGGTAATGGAATTCATGGTTCTCCTAGGAAAGGCGGGATTAATCCCAGAGCACGGGCATCTTGAGCATGCCGCGGAAGACCCAGCCGGCGTCGACCGTTTCTGCCGACGGGTCCAGGCGCAGCCGCGGGAACCGCTCAAAGAGGGCGGGCATGGCTACCTGGGCCACCTGGGTGCGGGCCACCCAGGTTCCCGCGCAGAAGTGCGTTCCGCCGCCGAATCCCAGGTGCGGCTTCTTGGGCCGGTGCAGGTTGTAGGTTTCCGGGTCCTCGAAGACGGCCGGGTCCCGGTTGGCGGCACCGATAACGACGCCGATGCGGGCTCCCTGGGGCAGCCGGACCCCCTCGAGCACGGTGTTGCGGGTAGCCTCCCGCGGATACATTCCGATCGGAGCCACCCAGCGGACGGATTCTTCGAAGGCCGCGGCATACAGTTTCGGGTCCCGGCGCACCGAGGCCAGCTGGTCCGGGTTCTCCAGCAGGGCCCAGACCGTGGTGCCCAGGACGTCCCGCGGCTCGTTCAGCCCGCCGCCGATGGTCATCTTCAGGTTGGCGCGGATGGCTTCCAGCGGGATCGGCATGGAGGCCAGCCCGGAGAGCAGCGAGTGGTCCGGGTTCTCCCGGAAGTACGGCAGCATTTCGTCAATCGCGGCATCCACTTCCGCAGACGAGCGCGCGCTCTTCTCCCAGACATCGGCGTCGTCTGCGTAGTTTCCGGTGCCGTCGATCATCGTCTGGCTCCAGCGCTGCAGGTCCTGCTGCGTCGCGTTGAGGAAGCCGCAGACCAGGCGCAGGTTCTCGGCGGCGTAGGGCGCGGCGTAATCCCAGACAAAGTCGGCGCCCGGCCCCTTCGCCTCCAGCTCGCCGAGGTACTTCTCATTGTTCGCCTCGAAGAGGGCTTTCCAATGGTTCTTGATGGTGCCCGGGCGCAGCGTGGAGCCGTAGGAGTCACGTTCGATGCGGTGCTCCGGATCATCCTTGCGCAGCATTGAGTGGCCCATGGAGCGCTTCATGAGGGAGCCGTTTTCGTTGGCGGAGAAGGTCGCATCGTCCTGCTCGATGGTGTGGCACGCGGCGTAACTGGTCACCATGTAGCGGTTCACCGCCGGGACCCAGTGCACCGGTGCTTCCTCGCGCATCCGCCGGTAGATGGGGAACGGATCCCGGTACAGGTCGGGGATGGTGACCCAGTCGGCCACGGGTGCTTCCCGGACATCGACTGCGGAAGGCACGGTAGCCGTCACGGCGGCGGGTGCGGCCGCGGCGGCGTCGTGGTCTGCCTGCACGCCGGAATAGGGACAGCTGGGGGACTGGGTGGTATCCGGGGTGGTCATCGGTGATCTCCTCGTATGCGTCGCGGCGGCACCCGCCTGGCTATCAGTGTGCCCTGCGTCATATCCCCGGTAAAGTACAAGAAATCATTGAATATCCACGTCTTTAGTGAGGTTATGGATGCTCCGGTACACCCTGCGGCAGCTGGAAGTGTTCGCCGCCGTGGCGGACCACGGCAGCATCGCGTCCGCTGCGGGGAGCCTGCACGTCTCTGAATCGGCCGTAGCCGGGGCGCTGAACAACCTCGAGCGGGCCTTCGGGGCACAGCTGGCCATCCGGCGGAAGGCGCACGGCATCACCCTGACCACGGCAGGGCAGGTCGTACTGGGAAGGGCACGGAACCTGCTGGTGGATGCCGTGGATCTGCAGCTGCATGCCGGCGGCACGGACGCCGAGGTGCGCGGTTCGCTGGTGCTGGGTTGTTACCTGACGCTGGCGCCGACGGTGCTGGCCCGGCTGATCGAACACTACGGACGGCGGTATCCGCTGGTGGAGCTGGACTTCTACGACGGTCCGCAGTCGGAAATCCACCGTCGCCTGGCGGACGGGCAGCTCGACGTCGCCATTGCCTACGATCTCTCGCTTCCGGCGGGACTGAACCGGCAGCCGCTGTTCGCTGCCGAACCGGCCGTGGTGCTGTCCGCCGAACATCCGCTGGCGGAGCGCAGCGAACTGTCCTTGGCCGATGTGGCGTCCGAACCCATGATCCTGCTGGACGTGGACCCCAGCCGGGAGAACACCATGACCATGTTCGGCGCCGCCGGCCTGACACCCAGTGTCCGGTTCCGGACCACGGACTATGAGGTGACGCGCTCGCTGGTGGGACGCGGGATGGGCTACGCCATCCTGGTCCAGCAGCCGGCAGGGGAGCTGTCCTATGAAGGCCGTCCGCTCGTGGTGCGGCCGCTGCGGCCGGCGGCACGTCCGGTTCCCGTCTCCATGGTGTGGCCGGCAGCGCTGCGGCCATCCCGGAGTGTGGCGGCGATGCTCAGCCTCGCGGCGGAGCTTTACGGCTGACCGCCGCCCCTCGAGAGGCCAGTTACGGCTTTTTTCAGGCCTGAAAGGAGCCGTAACTGGCCTCTCGAGGGAAGGAGGGGGCGCGGTGACAGCAGTACGGCGGCCGGATGTGGCAGGAAGCACGTTCCCGGAATTCGACGCCCGCCAAACCCGTCCGGATACTTGGAGGCATGACATCAACGCACACTGACACCCTTCCGGCCCGCGGGCCGGAGGCGGTGACGGTCTCCATCACACGGCGGGTCGATCCCCGCCGGGTGCCTGAGGCCACACACTGGGTCCAGGAGGGCGTCAACCTCGCCAACACCTGGCCCGGGTTCCTCGGCTCCGGATGGGTCCGCGCCTCCGCCACTTCCGACGAATGGCACATGCTCTACCGTTTCGCCGATGCCGCGGCCCTGGACGCCTGGGAACACTCCGAACCGCGGCGCGAATGGCTGGAACGCGGACGGGACATGGTTGAGGACCGCACCGTCACCCGCCGCACCGGCATTGAAGGCTGGTTCGATTCGCCGTCCTCCACCACTGACCTGGAGGCCCCGGGAACACCTCCGCGCTGGAAGCAGGCCGTGGCCATCTGGCTGGGCTTCTTTCCGGTCAACCTGGCCTTCACCTGGCTGGTAGGGCTGGCTTTCCCCGGCTGGGAGCAACTGCCCATGCCGCTGCGGGTACTGATTACGACGGCGGTCCTCACCCCGATCATGGCGTACTGGGTACTGCCCTGGGTCACCGGCCTCCTGCAGCCGTGGCTGGCGCGCCGCCGCTCCTAAGACACGGCCACGCACGACGGCGCTGCCCGGGACACTGCCCGGCCGGCGCCGTCGTTGTATCTACCGGACCGCAGCGGGAACATGGCCAGACCGCCCCGACTTCCTGGCCTTGAGGAAACCGTCGCCAATGTCCCACAGCCCGATGAACAGGACGGCCGCAGCGGTGATTCCGCTGATCCAGGTGGACGCGTCCGCACCCCAGTCCACGTTAGCCAGGAAGGCCCACTCAAAGACCTGGCCCGTGGACAGCAGCCACAGCACCGGCACCATAAACGCCAGCGCCAGCACGGCGTTAACCCCTGCAAAGGCGTAGGTCCAGCGTCCGGCCAGGTAAAGCACGACGGCGAAGCCCGCCTCGATGACCAGCAGGACGATCACGTACGGCAGCCAGAAACTCCACAGGCTTTCCTGCAGGACCACCACGGGTTCGCCGTCGAGGTACATCACGGAACCCACCCGCTGCCAGAGCAGCACGCCGATGAAGAAGGCGGCAAGCGCCACCGAGGCAATGGTGTCGCCGAGGGAGACCTGGGATTTCCGCGGAACCTGCGGCAGCATGGCCGGTGACCACGGCTGCAGGCCCAGGTCCTTCCGCCGGGTGCCGTTGAACTGGATGACCGCGAAGACCAGGGTGACCCAGAAACCGAGGTGCACCAGGACACTGATGGCCGTGCCGATCGCGGCGCCGAAGGCTCCGGCGGCGTCCCCGGGCTCCAGGGCCATCTGCACCACGGCCGAGCCGAGGAACGCAAGCGGCGTAAGAATGACGGCGAGGGTTTTCAGCAACCGCCACCAGTCCAGGAAAAGGTCCGGCCCAATCAGGTAGAGGGGCCGCCCGCTGTACTGCGCGGCCAGGCGTGCCGGATCCCCGAGTTCCGTGAGGACCGCGTTTTCCGCTTCGGCCGGCGGCTGGCCCGCCTCGACGCGTGCCTCGACGTCGTCCGCGATGGAACCGCGCAGTTCCCGCTCAATGTCCGCCCGTGCTCCCTCCGGGAGTGAACGCAGGGCGGCGAAGACATAACGGTCAGTGAGAGTACTCATGATGCTTTTCCTTCGTTGAGCCGGCGGATGGAGGCGTGGAGCGCTTCCCAGTCCTTCAGCAGGGCGTCTAACAGCTCAGTGCCCTGTTCGCTGGTGGTGTAGAACTTCCGCGGGCGTGCCTCTTCGGTGTCCCAGGAGCTGGTGAGCAGCCCCTGCTTTTCGAGGCGTCGCAGCAGCGGGTAGAGGGTGTTGGCCTCGACGGCGAACCCGGCCCGCTCAAGGGCTTCAAGCAGGCCGTAGCCGTAGCCGGGCTGTTTGAGGATGGAGAGGCAGGCCAGCACCACCGTTCCGCGGCGCAGTTCCTGGAGATGTCCACCCAGCAGGTCTTCGTCCATGACTCACACTATGGTGTGTCACGCACGATATTGCAACAGGTGGACTGTTTTTATCTTCGCCGGACCGGCTGGCGCAGGATGGTCTTTAGCTTCTCCGGCGCAGTGCGCCGCGGGTCGCTGAGATAGACCTCATGGTGGTCGCCGTTGAAGTCCAGCTGGTTCTCGGGCATGAACTCGTGGTGCAGCTGTGCTAGCAAGGGAGCTTCGTCGTCATAGGAACCGATGTGCATCACCTGAACTGCGAGGCCTTCCTTCAGCTCCAGCCAGTGGATCCGTGCCGCGGCGTCGAGGTCCTTCCTGGCCCGGACCTCAGCGGCCGCTTCCAGGGCAGTTTCTTCGCTGACCCACTCCGGCTGGCTGATGAGCATGGTCCAGTCCCACAAATCCTTGCTGCCCTGGAGGAACGCTGCCGGGTCCTCTGCCCGCCAGAGACCTTCCAGCGGTGCCACCACCGAGTCCTGCCCGCTGCTGCGCTTCGCAGCGAACTTCAGCGAATACGCCACCGCGTAGAGTGCCTGGACCGCGGCCGCATAATCCGGCGAAGTGTTGGGGTTCCCGTGCCCGTCCACCGCCAGGAAGCGCTGCGGAGGCACCTCCAAGAGCGTGAAGCTGCGCCCAGGGGAGTAGAGCTGCCGCAGTGCCTTCTTGACGTCATACTTGGCCTGGCTTCCTGCCGGGCCTGGGGATGAATTCATGGGGCGCCTCCTGAGAACCATCAAAGGTCACCCGGGCCCCCGGGGGCAACGGTGCGCGGCAGGGTTCGGCATTCGCTACGATCCAAGGAAGCATCCGCTCCGTGGAGCGGGAACAGAACAGGGGAAGAATGACACTGGTAGGCACAGCCGCAACGGTGGTCCTGCTGCGCGACGGCGCGGACGGCCTCGAGGTCCTCCTGCTCGAACGGCCGCGGCACACGGGTACGTTCGCGGGAGCCTGGGTCTTTCCGGGCGGCCGGGTGGATCCCGAGGATTACGCCGCGGCGGGGTCCTTACCGCCCGATCTCCGGGCCGAGCCGCGCTCCCCGGCGGAAGATGTGCCGGCGGCAAGGATCGCGGGAGCGCGGGAGACGGTGGAGGAAACCGGCTTGGTGCTGGAGCCGGACGCGCTGGTGGAACTGTCCTGCTGGGTTCCTCCGCTGCAGGCGCCCAAACGCCTGCGCACCTGGTTCTTCCTGGCGCCGGCGCCGGACGGAGAAATCCGGCTGAATCCCGGTGAACTGATCGATTCCGCTTGGCTGACGCCGGACGCAGCCCTGGAGCTGCACCGCGGGGGCAAGATGCTTCTGGTTGCTCCCACCTTCGTCACCCTGACGCTGCTGCAGCAGTTCCCGAACGCGGCGGCGGCCCTGGCGGTTGCCGCTGCCGCAGCCCCGGAAACCTACAGCAGCCGGCTTCTGGACGGATATGAACCGGACGCGGTGATTGCCTGGCACGGGGATGAGGAGTACCCCGCCGAAGGCGCAGGGCGGCCCGGGCGCCGGCACCGCCTGGTGATGCGCGGCAGCGATTGGCGCTACGAGCGGAGCTAGGCTCCGTGCCGAACTTCCGGGCGCTCCCGGGGGTGTTCCGGAAGCACGCGGTCCCGCCCGGCGAGGAAAGCCATGGCACAGCTCAGCCCCATGATCCCGGCGCTCACAGCCAGCGGGACGGTCCAGCCTCCGCTGAGGTCATAGAGGAACCCGAAAAGCACGGGCCCGGCGGCTCCGATGGCGTAGCCCACTGACTGTGCCATGCCGGAGAGGGCAGCCGCCTGGACATGGTTGGTAGTCCGCAGGCTGAACAGGGACAGGGCCGTAACAATCATGCTGCCGCAGCCTGAGGCGCTGACCACCACCCACACCAGGGACAGCTGCGGAGCAACCAGGAGCCCGAGGAAGCCTGCCATGGCCAGCAGGCTGCCCGCCATGCCCAGCAGCCGCTGGTCCGAAAACCGGCCCAGGACCGCGCCGGTCATCAGGGATGAGGCGGTGCCCACTACCAGGAAGGCGGAGACGTGCAGCCCGGAAGTGGTCTCGGAGATTCCCTGATCACGTTCAATGCTGGGCAGCCAGGTTGTCACTACGAAGAAGCCGACCGACTGCAGGCCCATGAACAGGGTGACCTGCCAACCGAGGAGCGTCTTCCAGGGGGACCGGAAGCGTACCGGTGCCGCAGGGGCGCCCGCCGCGGCGGCACCGCCGTCGCCCGTTCCGCGTTTCAGTCCCGGGAGCAGGATGGCCATTGCGAGCAGTGCCAGCCCGGCCCAAATCCCCAGGGCAAGCCGCCAACCGGATCCGGGAATCAGGGACACGGGCACCACTATTGCGGCGCCCAGGGCGGTGACCAGGCTCTGCGCAGCTATGTACAGGCCGGTGAGCTGGCTGATCCGGCCCGGGAAATCCCGCTTGATCAGCGAAGGGAGCAGGACGTTGAGGAAGGCAATGGCTATGCCTATCAGGAGGGTCCCGCTCCAGAGCGCCGCCGGGGCCGGAGTTGACCGTAAGACGGTACCGGCGGCCAGAAGTGCCAGTGAGAGCCAAAGGGCCCGGTCGAGTCCGGTCCGCAGGGCAACGGCCGGGGCCAGCGGGGAGAACAGGGCGAAGGCGATGAGCGGAAGGCCGGTGAGGAGCCCGGACTGTGCGCTGGAGAAGTCGAATTCGCGGCCGATGTCCGCGAGCAGGGGGCCGACGGAGACGAAGGCGACGCGGAGGTTGACGCCGATCAGCAGGACTCCGGTCAGGGCCAGGCCTGCCCGGACGGGCGGCGCCTTCCTCATCCTGCTGAAAACCGCCACGCTTCTCCTTTGCAGCTGCGGATGTGTCATGCACCACGTTAGCGCGAGGTTGGGGCGCTCGGGCTAAGAGTAGATATGTGACACGTTGCAGCCTGCGGCGAGAAGCGCGGCGGCGGGGTTTGGAGGTTTAGGCGCCGGCGCCTTTTGCCGAGATCTGTTCGATTTCCTCTTGGGTGAGTCCGGCAACGGCGGCGATGCTGCCGGTCTCCAGCCCCTCGTTCACCGCGCTCTGCACCAGTTCGGTAAGGACCTGCTCTGCGCGGTCCACGGCCCACTGCTGGGCTTCGAGATTCGAGGCAGCCATGGCGAGGGAGGAAAGGGATTCATCATCCGTGGCGGAGAAAGCGGGGACCTGCTGGGAATTAATAACCGTCATGACTGCACCCTTCGATAGGTAGGCTAGCAACTAGCTAGACAGACTATTTATAAACTAAGGCTCCTGCTATGTAAAGTTTGGACATCCATACTACCCGTCGGCGTCGAGAACGTGGGCCATCTCCCGCAGGAACCGGGTGATGGTTCCTGCCTCTTCCGGGGTCAGAGCCTCGGCTGTGTCCAGCATTTTGCGGTGCATTGCACCGAGCGTGTCGCGGACTTCGAGGTCAGCGTTTTCGGTGGGAATGATCTCCAGGGCCCGCCGGTCAGTAGGGTGCGGCCGCCTGGTCAGATATCCGCCCTTCTGCAGGCGGTCAATTAGGGCGGTGGTGGACGCTGTGGAGATGTTCAGGACGCGGGATAGGTCCTTGGGTCCAATCGATTTACCGGCCTGGCGGGCCTGCATGACGTAGCGGATGGCCAGCAGGTCGGTCTCGTTCATGCGCATTGAATCTCGGGTGCGGCGGCGCATTGCGGCTTCGGCAGCACGGTAGGCGCGGAGTGCATTGAGTACGTCCACGCCGCCTGCCGTCGAAGGCGACTGGTCGTACCAGTATCCGGCCCCTGTGGGATTGGCGTGTTCAGGCATGCGCACAAGTCTAGCCGAACGGAATACTAGCCAGGCTACTTACTCGGACTGGTGATTCATTGAGTTCTATGGCCTAGGGTTTTAACCCCGTCCCGCGATGCCCGCGCCTGTGGTGAAGGCATCGCACGTGCTGCAAAGGAGAATCGGCTATGGCCACGCCCTTTGAGGAACCGGCAATTCCTTCCCGCACTGAGGAAGACACCTTGGAACAGCAGCTGCCTGCCGTTCCCGAACCGGAAGAAGACGGCGGCGCTGACGATCCCGTCCGGCCACACGGCGATCCCCTCCTGCCGGGAGGGTCCGAAGCGGACCGCCTGGACCAGGAGCGTGATGGCTCCGCCGCCGACGGAGAGGACGACTACCCCCGGAACGCGGGGGAGGAGTTCCCGGACGACGGGGAGTAGCCGGCACCGCTAGAGGATTCCTGCCAGTCCCCGGATGAGCCATGGATGCCACCATGCCCAGTCGTGGCCGCCGGTAATCGAACGGAATCCGGTGTCCACCCCGGCAGCAGCCAGCGTGTGGTGAAGAGCCTGCGCCGGGACATGGATACTCGGCTCGTACACTCCGGCCTGCACCCGGACCAGAATCCGGCCGGAGACTGACAGCAGCGGCTCCTCCAGGTTGTACCTCCACAGCGACGGCGACTGCGCCAGGGCGACGGCGGACGTTTCCGGGTATCGGGCCACGTGCCACAAGGCAGCCAGGCCACCGTAACTGGCCCCTGAGACGATGGTCCGTTGGGGATCCGGTGACAGCGGCAGCGAGCGCCGCAGCTCCGGAATGAGGTCGCAGGCAGAGAAATCCACAGTGCCGGTCGGTCCGGGTAGCTCCCGTGCCCGTGTTGCTGCGTCCACCGAGTCCACCATCGCAACGTACAGCGGCGGCAGCGTGCCGTCAGCGATGGCTGCATCCAGGGTGGCGGCGAGGTTTTGGTATTGCGCCCACACCTGGCCATCGTGCAGGACCAGCAGCGGAGCCGGGCCCGACTGGGGCTGGTGCGGCCGGTACAGCCAAACCCTGCGTGACCTGCCGGCGTGCCGGTCACGGACGTGGCGCAATTCCAGCCCGGGGACACCGTGGACGTGGTGCGCGGCAGCAGTTCCGGTTCCTGCCGCGGCTCCGGCCGGAGCCAGTCCGTTTAGGCGGAGCCCCACGCCCATAATGGACCCGTCCGCTGCAGCGGGAACCGGGGCTGCGAGCCACGGGGATGGGGGCGCCGCAGGCAGCCGGGCCACCGACGTCGCCGCTCCCGACATGCCGGTGGACCGCGCCGGGTTGCGGGGATCCGTTCCTCCGGCGTCTGCTGCCAGGCGGACGCCGCGGCGGTCCACAGCCGTACGCCAGGGCGGTGTACCGGGCCCTTTATGTACGGTGATCCGGTAGCTGGCCTCCCATGAAGCCGGCATGATCCAGGTCAGTGCCCACAGTCCTTCCGGCAGGGCTTCGAACTCACAGGATCCGAGGGTGTCCGGGTGAACCATGGCGTTCGCGGAGAGGATCACGGCGGATGCCTCCGGGTTTCGGCAAAGGAAGGTCACGGCACGGTAATCCGGTCCTGCGTCGGGCGCGTCCTCAATGAGCGGGGTTTCCCAGGCGTCGCGTCCGGTCAGTAGCTGCACGCGTTCAGGTCCGGACAGTGAGTCCCAGTATGCGCGGAAATGCCCGGGCAGGACATGGATGGCGGCCGGTGGCTGGGGGACAGGCTCGCGAGGTGGCAGGAACGCCGGTGCAGCCCCCGGTGTCTCAGCGCGCATCGCTGTACTCGGGTTCCAGGGGTACGACCATCGGACCACCGGTGGCAGGGTCCGTAATGACGAGGACGTCAATTCCGTAGATCTCCTTCATGAGCTCCGGAGTCGCGATCTGCGCCGGCGCCCCCTGCGCCACGATCCGCCCGTCCTTCATGGCAATCACGTGGTCCGCGAACCGAAACGCCAGTCCCAGTTCATGCAGCACGGTCACCAGCGTGTACCTGCCCGTCCGGTGCAGGGTGCGGCACAGGCGCAGGACTTCCAGCTGATGCGATATGTCCAGGAAGGTTGTCGGTTCGTCCAGCAGCAGCACCGGGGTGTCCTGCGCCAATACAAGGGCCAGCCACACGCGCTGTCGTTGCCCGCCTGAAAGTTCGCATACCGTCCGGTCCGCCAGGTCCTGAACTCCGGTCGCCTGCAGGGCAGCGCTGACCGCGCTCTGGTCCTCCTCGGACCACTGGCGCAGCAACGACTGGTGCGGGAAGCGTCCCCTCGCCACCAGGTCCGCTACGGTGATCCCGTCCGGAGCCGTCGAACTCTGCGGCAGGAGCGCTAGCCGCCTGGCTGCCTCCCGGGTGGGGTAGGACCCGATGTCCTTTCCCTGCAGGAACACCTGGCCGGCCTGGGGTTTCAGCAAGCGTGAAAGGGCGCGCAAACAGGGTGGACTTGCCGCAGGCATTCGGGCCAATGATGGCCGTGAATGAGCCCGGCGGAATCACCACATCCAGGTGCTCGGAGACGGTCCGGCCGTCGTAACCGATGGTCAGGTCTCGGCCGGAAAGGACGTCTTCCATGGGATTCTCCTTGCTGGTCATGGTTACACCTGCTTGCTGCGGGTCAGGAGCCAGAGCAGGTACACGCCGCCCACCAGCCCGGTCATCAGGCCGATCGGCACCGCGGCCTGGATTGGCAGGCGCTGGGAGAGCAGGTCCGAGCCGGCCACCAGCACCGCGCCCATCAGGGCGCCGGTACCTATGTGGACGCCCGTGGAGCGGGTCAGCCGGAGGCCAGCTGCGGAGCCGCAAGGGCAACAAAGACGATCGGTCCCGCGGCTGCCGTGGCCACGGCAGTGAGTCCCACGGCCGCGGTCATGGCCAGGATCCGCGTCCGCTCGGTGCGGATCCCTAGCGCCTGCGCGGCGTCGTCGCCCATTTCCATCTGGTTCAGGTTCCGGGACAGCGCCAGCAGCACCGGGAGCAGAAGTACGACGGCGGCCAGTACCGGCACCGTGTGTCCCCAGTTGCGCGCCGCCAGGGATCCGGAAAGCCACAGATGTGCCTCGGCAGCGAGGTCCGAGTCTCCCTTTGCCAGCAGGATGGTGTTGACGGCGGTCAGCATGGCTCCCACGCCGATACCGATCAGGACGAGCCGGTAGCCCCCGGTCACGCCGCCGCTGAGCGAGAGCAGGTAAACGATGCCGGCGGCAAGCAGGCCGCCCGCAACCGCTGCGAGTGCAGTGGCGCCGGGGCCGGCGTCGAACAGGATGATCTGGGCCACCGCTCCGGTGGCCGCACCGGTGGTGAAGCCGATGATGTCCGGTGAGCCGAGCGCGTTGCGGGAGATGGACTGGAACGTGGCGCCGGCTGCACCAAGGCATGCACCGACGCCCAGGGCGGTGAGTGTGCGCGGCAGCCTGATCTTCTGGATGACTTTGATACTGCGGTTCTCGCCTTGGCCAAATAGTGCACCCAGCACGTCGCCGAAGGCCAGCGAGATGGTCCCGGTCTGCATGCCGGCAAGGCCCAGGACGACGGCGGCAGCTGCCAGTATTGCGCCGGTCACCAGTGTCCGGCGGCGGTAGCGCAGGCGTAAGGGGCCCAGTGAGAGTGTGCGGGTTCGGGAGGGTTCGGAGCGGATCACAGCTTTGCCAGCTTTCGCCGCCGGGCGAGGGCGATAAAGAAGGGGGCACCAACCAGCGCGCTCATGACTCCGGCACCGATCTCAGCGGGTGCGGCCACCAGGCGGCCGGCAACATCGGCGAACAGCAGCAGCAGGGCCCCGAAGAGCATCGACAGCGGCAGCAGCCGCCGGTGGTTGGGTCCGGTGATCAGCCTTGCCACATGCGGTGCCGCCAGGCCCAGGAACGCGATGGGGCCGGCTGCGGCAGTGGCCGCGCCTGCCAGTACAAGGATGGACAAGGCGCCAAGGACCCAGGTTCGGCGGATCCGCACGCCCAGGGTCCGGCCGAGGTCAGTGCCCAGTGACATTGAATCCAGGCTTTGGGAGAGCGGCAGGGATGCCAGCATGGCTGCCAGGCAAGCTCCGAGGACCCAGGGGAGCACGTCGTATCCTCGGCCCTGAAGGGAGCCGGAGGCCCAGGCGGCATAGGCAGTGATGGTCTCGTCCGGTCCGCCGATGAGGATGATCTTGGTGCCGGCACCCAGCATGACGGAGAGCCCTGCACCGGCCAGCACCAGCCGAACGGGATTGGTCCCGGCGTCGTGCGCCCGTCCCAGCAGGTAAACCAGCACGGAGGAAGCCGCCGCACCGGCGAAGCCCAGCCACATGTACTCGTAGGGGGAACGCATAGCGAAGAACCCCAGGCCGATGGCTACCGCGAAGGCAGCGCCGGCGTTGACGCCGAGCAGGCCGGGTTCGGCGAGGGGGTTGCGGGTTAGCGCCTGCATCAGCGCGCCGGCCAGGCCGAGGGCCGCGCCGACCGTGATGGCCAGGAACGTGCGTGGCAGCCGCAGCTGGCGCACGAGCAGGTGGGAATCCCGGGAAGGGTCAAAGTTGGTCAGGGCTGTCCAGGTGTCACTGAGGGCGATGGTGCGGGAGCCGGAGGCGAAACTGGCAAACGCCACAAGGTCATTTAACGCAACGGTTCCGAAGCCAGTGAGGGGGCTCTGGTGCAGTCAGAAAGTTGGGCCTATGGTATTTCGCATGCGAAATATTGGGCTGCCGGGGGCGCCTTCAGAGCACGTCAGCATTGGCGTGCGGACCAAGGACAGTTTGAGCGGGATCCTGCGGCTGCCGCCGGACGGCGGCCCTCAGGCCGCCGTCGCCATCCATCCGGCCACCGCTGTTCCGCAGCGGCTGTACAGCGGTTTTGCCGAGTATCTGGCCACCCGGGGTTTCGCCGTCCTGACCTACGACTACCGCGGAACCGGATCCTCCGGCAGCGCCCGGGAGAACCGGCGGCTGCGGATGCGGGACTGGATGGACGTGGACGTTCCGGCAGCCGCGGCGTGGCTGCGCGCACGGTATCCGGACCTGCCGCACGTGGCCGTCGGGCACAGCCTGGGCGGCCATGCACTCGCACTGGACAACGGAGGAGAAGGGCTGCTCGGGTTTATGACCGTGGCTTCCCACGCCGGGGTCACCCGTTCAATTCCGGACCGGGCGGAGCGGGCACGGGTGGAACTGATCCTGCGGGTACTGGGTCCCGGCTCGGCACGGGTGCTGGGTTACGTTCCCGGGCGCCGGATGGGGCTCGGGGAGGACATGCCCGCGGCTGCGATGCTGGAGTGGAGCAAATGGTCCAGGACCCCCGGGTACTTCTTCGACGACCCCACCATGCATGCCCGGGAGCGGACGGCACGCGTGCGGACCAGCGTGCTGTGCGTGGGCCTGGATGACGACCCCTGGGCGACGCCCGCGCAGATCGGCGTGATTGCCCGCCAGCTGGTCAACGCGCAGGTCCAGACCCGGACCTACGCGCCGTCCGACGCCGGTGTGCCGGCAATCGGGCATATGGGGTACTTCCGCCGTGGTCCCGGGGCCGTGCTGTGGCCGGACGCCGCCGGCTGGCTGGCAGAGCGCGCGGGGATTACCGGGCCATGAAATCCGGCAAACCTCCTCGGCTGGTCTTCCTCACGCTGGAAGCCGAACGGCGGCTGGCACGGTGGATCAGCCGCCGGGGACGCAGCCGCGGAATCAGCGCTCCGGCCGCAGGCGTTCTCTTCCACGTCGCGTCCGCGCCCGGAACCACCACCGGCGAGGTGGCAGCCGCGCTGCACGGCTCCGCTGCCGGTACCTCCGGCCTGCTCGCACGGATGGAGCAGGCCGGGCTGATCCACCGGGAACCTGATCCGGAGGACCGCCGGACCATTCGGGTGAACCTTGCCGAAGCCGGTGAGGACGCCCTTGAGGATGTCCGGGCGGCAATCACGGACCTCAACCACCTCATCACCAACGGATTCACCGAGGAGGAACTGGAGACCGTGAGCCGCTGGCTGCGGCACGTTTCGCGGTCCGTGGGGTAACGGGGTAACTAGGGAGTGTCCACCGGAGCCGGGTGGGTCAGCACGCCGTCCCGCATCCGCACCACCACGTCCGCCAGGGGGAGGAACTCGACGTCGTGTGTCACCAGGATGGTGGCCACCTTGAATTCCTCCGTGACCTCGCGGAGCAGCTTCATGATCGAGGCGGAGCGCTCATGGTCCAGGGCAGCGGTGGGTTCGTCCACCAGGAGCAGTGACGGGTTCCCCATCAGGGCCCGGGCGATGTTCACGCGCTGCCGCTGGCCGCCGGAGAGCTGGTGCGGGCGTTGGCTCGCCTGCCCGCCCAGCCCAACGATGCCAAGCAGCTCCGCAGCTCGCTCCGCAGCCGGGCCGGTGGATTCGCCGCGCAGGTGCGCCACGGCAACGAGCTGTTCCACGGCGGTGAGGGAGGGCAGCAGGTTCGGCTGCTGGAAGACGATCCCAATTTCCTCCCGCCGCAGCCGGGCCCGGCCGGTGTCATCCAGCCCGCCGACGTCGGACCCGTTGACCTCCACAGTTCCGGAGGTAGGCGGGATCAGGGTTGCCGCGACCGCCAGCAGGCTTGACTTGCCGGAACCGGAGGGCCCCGCCAGTCCGGTGACGGTGCCGCGGACGGCGGACAGGCTGACGTTGTCCAGCGCCCGGACGGTGTTGTTCTGCCCGTCCGGGTATTCGAGGGTGACGTCCTTCAGGACCAGGGCCGTGGTGGTGTTGTTCATGGGAGTGTTCCTGTCTGTAGCTGGTGGAGTGCCCGGGGGATCAGTTCCCGCCCAGGGCCAGGAGGGGGTCAACCTTGGTGACGCGGCGGACGGCGAGCGCTGCGCCGGCCAGGCCAAGGAGGAAGACGCCGGCAACGGGCAGCACCGTGGTGGCGGCGGTGGCGGCGAAGGGTGCAGCCGTGGCGGCCACGGCACCCGCAGCGGTTCCGAGCAGGCCCCCGGCTGCCGCCCCGGCGGCGAGGATGACGGCGGCCTGGACCAGTGCGTCCCGCAGCACGTAGGAACGGGTTGCGCCCAGGGCCCGCAGCACTGCAATGTCCCGGGTGCGCTGCAGTGTCCAGACGGTGAGGAAAGCCACGATCACCAGCGCGGAAATGCCGTACAGGAAGGCCTGCATCATGAGCAGGGATCCGTTCTCGGAGCTGTAGGCGGGCAGCGCCGTCAGGCTGTCCGAGCGTTCCAGGCTGGTGGTTCCGGCGGCGCTGTTCGCAGCGTCCATCGCGGCACCGTCCCGCGTGCCGCCGTCGTAGTCCACGGCCAGGACCGTACCGGCAACATCCGGTTCGGTGTGGGCCGCGTCCTTCCAGTCAGAGAGCGAGATCCAGATGACAGGGGTGTGGCTGTACCACTGGTCTTCCACCACGGAGGCAACGGTGAACGGCTGGCCGTTGACGGACGCCTCCGAGCCGGGCTTCAGTCCCAGATCATCGGCAAATTGCCGGCTGATCACGGCCTTCCCCGGAGAAACGCCCTCCGGCGCGGTGCCGGCGCCGGGGTTCACTCCGAAGATCGCCGCGGAAGCCGTGCCTCCGGCCTGGATGCGTCCCTGGGTGATGCCCAGCGGCTCGGCACTGCTCACCCCGGGCGCGTCCTGCCACGCCTGCAGCTGCTCGGGGGCGACCGAGGATTCGGTGAAGGAGGCTTTGGGTTCGGTGCCCGCAGGCGCGCCGAAGACCACCTCGTCAGCCGGGAGGAGCTTGATGCTGGAGGTGGACTGGTTGGACAGGCCGGCCGTGAGGCCGGAGAGCATCACGAGCAGGAAGCTGATGAGCGCAACGACCGTTCCCATCAGGGCGAAACGGCCTTTCGCGAAGCGCATTTCTCGCAGGGCCAGGTACATGTGGATTTTCCTTTGATCGTGTAGACCGGTTTTCTCGGGATTTCCCCCTGCTTCAACTCTTCCGGCGGGGAGGCTGCCCGGCATCGGTGGACCGTACGGTCCGGGCGCATCAAAGGGTGCAGCGGGCGGTCAACCATTCGGTTGATGCGGTGCTGTGACCCGGTGGCTAGGCTGGCGGTATGTCCGCCGAGTTGGGCCGGCCGCGGGCCGGCGAGCGGGTCCTGCGTGTGCTGCGCCTGGCCCTGCACGTCGGGTTTGCCCTTCTGCTGGCTGTTGCAGTGGGACGGATGCTCCTGATGGCTCCGCTGTCCTGGAATTCCGCAGCAGCCCTGCTGCTTTCTGCCGTGCTGGCTGCGGTGTATGTGGTGGGCACGGTCGCCGAAAAGCGCGCGTCCGACGGCGTGCGGCGACGCCGGGGGCTGCGTTTCGATCCGGAGCGGCACGTCTTGGCCTGGCTGGGGGTGGTCACCGGTCTCTGGGCCCTGCTCCTGCTGCTCAGCCCGGACTTTTCCTGGCTGGCCTTTCCGCTGTTCTTCCTGCAGCTGCATTTGCTGCCCCTGCGTCCGGCCCTCCTCACCGTTGCGGTGACCACTGCCGCCGTCGTTGCCGCGCAGTGGGCGCACGCCCAGGAGTTCCACGCGGCGATGCTGCTGGGGCCGCTGATCGGAGCGGCATTCGCCGTCATCATGGCGCTCGCCTACCGGGCCCTGTATGCGGAGGTCACCAGCCAGGGAGAAGCCCTGGACGAACTGCGCCGCACCCGTGCAGAACTGGCGCGCAGCCAGCGCGAACAGGGCGTGCTGGAAGAACGTGAGCGCCTGGCCCGAGAAATCCACGACACCCTGGCCCAGGGACTGGCCAGCATCGTGCTGATGAGCCGCTCTGCCCGCGAAGCGCTGGACAGCGGGAACCTCGAAACCGTGCGGGGCAGGCTGGACACGGTCGAGGACACCGCTGCGGAGAACCTGTCCGAAGCCCGGCGTTTCGTCCGGGACCTGCGCGAACCGGAGGATGCCCGCGGCTCCCTGTCGGAACGCCTGGCCCGGGTCTGCCAGTCGGTGCAGGAACGTGCCGCCGCGCAGGGCCGGCAGCTGGCCTGCAGTTTCCGGCTGGAAGGTGACCCCGTACCAATGCCGGCACCCTACGAAGTTGCTGTGCTGCGGGCGGTGCAGGCCACGCTTGCCAACGTCCTCCAGCATGCGGACGCCAGCCGGGCAGTGGTCACGCTGGCCTTCCTTGGCGGGGATATCACGCTGGATATTTTCGACGACGGGCGGGGATTCGATGTGGACGCTGAACGTGCCCGATCAGGTCCGCGCCGGGACGGCACCGGCTACGGGCTGATCTCCATCGCGGACCGGATTGCAGCGCTGGGGGGCAGCCTGGACGTTGAATCAGCTCCGGGGGAAGGGACGGCAGTGGGAATCCGGCTTCCGCTTCCCGAACCACAGCAGGCCGGGTCCGCACCCGGGCCGCAGGCATCCGTTCAAGGCACAGGAAAGGAAAGCCGTGGCTGAACTGCGGGTACTGCTGGTGGATGACCACCCCGTAGTGCGGGCCGGCCTGCGCGCCATGTTTTCCGGGTTCGAGGACGTGTCCGTCGCCGAGGAAGCGGCCAACGGGGATGAAGCTCTGCGGATCCTTGAACGTGAGTTTGCGGTAGGCGGAAGAATCGACCTGGTGCTCATGGACCTCCAGATGGCACCGGGCATGGACGGGGTCACGGCGACCCGGCGAATCAAGGAGCAGTACCCGAATCTGCCGGTGCTGGTCCTGACTACGTACGACACGGACGCCGATATCCTCGCAGCAGTGGAGGCAGGTGCCAGCGGCTACATGCTCAAGGACGCTCCGCCAGGCAGTATCCGTGATGCGGCCCGGTCAGCTGCGGCCGGGCAGACCGCCCTGGCACCTGAAGTGGCTGCGAGGCTGATGGGGCGGATGCGTAACCCGGCACCTTCCCTGAGTGCCCGCGAGATCGAGCTGGTCGAGCTCCTCGCTACCGGTATGTCCAACCGCGCCATTTCCCGCCGGCTGTTCATCAGTGAAGCCACGGTCAAGACCCATCTGGTCCACATTTACGAGAAGCTCGGTGTGGATAACCGCACCGCCGCCATTGCTGTGGCGCGGGAGCGGAGGATTATCCGCTCCTAGCGGCCGGACATTGGGCCGCCCCTCTGGTGGCGGGTTGAGCGCGGGATTAGTCTCGGCGGCCAGGGTAGGAAACAAGGGTCCCAATGTCACCCCGGGAACGTTTCCACCTCATTACTCGCACCCGAGGGGAACCATGAACACTGAGCAGTCTCCTGCCCGCCGTGGAACCACACGCCGCAAGCTGCTCCGAAGGCTCAGGGGCATCGCCGTCCTGGTGCTCTCATTCCTGCTGCTGCTCCCCTTCGCCGGCCCTGTGCAGGCGCGCATAGGCGAACCAGTCCGGAACGATCCGGTGGGCACCTCCGAAGAGACGGACATCGTCATCACGTCCCTGGGATTTGGGCAGGCCGTCAACGGGGCGCTGCCGCCGGTCGGCACCACCTGGCCCATCGATTCCTATCCCACGTCCATTCCCGCCGGCTACGAAACAGAGAATGTTGACTTCGCGGGAATCATCGAGACCCAGGACGCCCAGGGCACCACCACCGCCCAGATGTACTGCATCGACCTGCGCACTTCTACCCGTGTGGGCATCGGCTACGTCAACGGCACCTGGTCCGAGGCCAATGTCCCCAACATCGGGTACGTGGAGCGGATCCTGAATACCTACTATCCGTCCTCCAACCTGCCAGCGGGGCTCAACAACAACCAGCGGGCGGCGGCAGTGCAGGCAGCCATCTGGTTCTTTACCGACGGCTACGTGGTGAGGCCCGGCTCTCCGATCTACTCGGCCGTGGCTGGAATCGTGAACGCGACCATCGCCGCCGGCCCCCAGACCGAGCCTCCTGCACCGGATATCTCCGTCACTCCTGCCGCGGCAGAGGCCTCGGTGAACGGCGTGGCCGGTCCCTACACCGTGCAGGCGCAGGAAGGTGCCGAGATTACCGTCAGCGTGTCCGACGGGTTCACTCTCTATGCCGACGCAGCCGGCACCGTGCCCATCACCAACCCGGTTGAGTCCGGGACCCAGGTATGGGTGAGAAGTGATGCCGGAGACACGGGGCCGGCCACCATCCTGGCGCAGGCGGCGGTATCGGTTCCGACAGGAAACGTGTACCTGTACGACGGCGCCACGTCAGGAACAACCACTGCCCAGAAGCTGATCCTCGCCGCCACCCGGACGCTGACCTCCAACGCCACCGCGGAGGCGGAGTTCTTCGAAGTTGGTTCCCTTGCCGTGACCAAGACGATCGACGGTGCGGCAGCCGGCAGCCAGGGAGCCGTAGCCATCAGCATCGACTGCGGCGAGGGCTACCAGTTCACGTTCAACATCGACGCGGGGACCACGGGATCCGTCAGCCAGACCTTCAGCGAGATTCCGGTGGGATCCACCTGCACCATCACCGAGCCCACCAACGGAGCCACGGCTACCGTAGCGGTGAGCACCGTCCTGCCGGACCCGGTGGCCATCACGGCAGGGACCACCGCGACGGCCACCGTCACGGACACCTACACCTTCGTACCCGGAACGATCTCCGTGGGCAAGACCATCGCCGGCGAAGCTGCCGGCGCCCAGGGCGAGGTAGTTCTCACGGTGGTCTGCACCTCAGGCGAAACGCAGGTGGTCAATGACACCATCACCATCCCGGCCAACGCCACGGAGGTCACCCCCACCGAGTACGGAAACCTGCCCGCTAACACCAGCTGCGTGGTCACGGAAACCAGCAGCGGAGAAACCACCAGCATCGCTGTGGAGACCACAGGTACGGGCACGTACACCGTTCCCGCCGCCGGCAGTGTCCAAGCCGCCGTTACCAACACCTACACCTTCAGGACCGGTGTCCTGGGAGTCCGGAAGCTGATCGAGGGCGCAGCCGCGGGCCAGCAGGGCCCCGTGACGCTGAACGTCGTCTGCACCGGCGCCTCTACCCTCAACGAAACGATCACCATCCCGGCGGGAGCAACCGAGACCGATCCGGTGGAATACACCGGCCTGCTCGCCGGCACGAGCTGCACCGTCACTGAAACGGCCAACGGGTCCAGCACCGAGATTGGCGTCGAGACAGTGTTTGAACCGGCCACGGGTACGGTCACCATTCCTGCGGAGGACGGTGTGGAAATCACCGTCACCAACACCTACACGGTGAACCCGGGCTCATTGACTGTCTCCAAGGCCATCGCCGGAGCAGCGGCGGGACAGCAGGGTGAGGTACAGATAGACATCCTCTGCCGGCTCGACGACGTCACGACCTTCAGCACTTCGGTCACGATTCCGGCGGGGACTACCGCACCGCAATCGCAGACATTCACGGACATCCCGGCCGGCAGCGCGTGCGCAGTGACGGAGTCGGCCACCGGCGAGACTGACGAGATCGCCGTCGTCGTCGACCTGCCGGACACCGCGACCATCCCGGCGGGAGGCACGGCAACTGCCGCGGTCACCAACACCTACACGCAGAAACCCGGCATCATCACGGTCTATAAGAATTTCGATGGTCCGG
This sequence comes from Arthrobacter sp. IK3, assembly GCF_051337705.1. Classification (NCBI taxonomy): domain Bacteria; kingdom Bacillati; phylum Actinomycetota; class Actinomycetes; order Micrococcales; family Micrococcaceae; genus Arthrobacter; species Arthrobacter sp. IK3. Next base: position 204,059 of record NZ_JBPPSW010000007.1, read on the forward strand.
CTGCCGGCAGCCAGGAAGCTGTCCTGGTTGAGGTCACCTGCACGCTGAACGGGGCGACCGTCCTGGAGGAGACCTTCCAGGGCCCGCCGCAGGCGGCTTCCCCGGTCTTCGGCCGCTTCCTGAACGTGCCGGCGGGGGCGTCCTGCTCGGTAACGGAACTGGAGGACGGCAGCACCCCGGCCATCCTGGTGGAGACGGATCTTCCGGATCCGTTCACCGTTCCTGCCGGAGGTGACGTCGAGGCCACCGTCACGAACACCTATACCTTCGCTCCCGGATCAATCTCCGTGAGCAAGGTCATCGACGGTGAAGCGTCCGGGAACCAGGACGACATTGTCCTGCAAACGGTCTGCACCCTGGACGGCGAAACCGTCCTCGACGAAACGTTCACCATCCCGGCAGGTTCCACCGGTACTGAATCGACCCAGTATGAGGACCTGGCGGTAGGCACCGAATGCACCGTCACCGAGACGCAGGACGGCGCAACGGAAACGGTTGGCGTCAGCACCGTGCTGCCGGACCCGGTAACCATCGCGGCCGGTGCCGGGGTTGAAGCCGCAGTCACCAACACGTACACCTTCAATCCCGGTTCGCTCAGCGTCAGCAAGGTGATCGACGGCGAAGCAGCCGGCGCGCAGGAGGACATTGTCCTGGGCATCGTGTGCACCTTGGACGGCGAGACCGTGCTGGATGAGACGGTGACGATCCCCGCCGGAACCACCGGTACCGAAACACAGGAGTTCGAAGACCTTCCCGTGGGTACCGAGTGTGCGGTCGCCGAACCCGGCAGCGGCGCGACGGACGCCGTCGCCGTGACGACGGTCCTGCCGGAACCGGTGACCATAGCCGCGGCCACGGTCAGCGAAGCAACGGTGACGAACACCTACACCTTCAATCCCGGAACCCTCGTCGTCACTAAGCAGATTGCCGGTGCGGCCGCGGGGCATCAGGGAGAAGTGGTGCTGAACGTGGTCTGCATCCTGGCCGAGGAAACGGTACTGGATGAAACGGTGACCGTTCCGGCCGGGGCCACCGGCGAGGTGATGTCCACGTTCGGCGGGCTGGCCCAGGGCACTGAGTGCGAAGTGACGGAGACGGCAACGGGCGTGAGCAGCGGACTGGAAGTCAGCACGGTCCTCCCCGAACCGGTTGGCATCACCGCCGCCGGGGCATCCGAGCTGCGCGTCGTCAACACCTACACCGCAACGCAGCCGGCACCGCGTCCCACACCGGACCGGCCGGGCAAGAAGCGACTGCCGTCCACCGGTGCTGAGTTCGCAGGCGGCTTCCTGGCCCTCGGTGCCGGACTGATCGCCGCGGGCGGAGCAGGAGTAGCAGCAGCCAAGCGCCGCCGGGGAAGCAGGAGCTAACCCGCTGAAGAGACTGGGCGGCCGGGAAACCGGCCGCCCAGTCTTTTTAATCCCGTCCGGGATTCTCCGGCTCTTTGTCCTCGGAGCGCGGAACCGCTCCGAACCTGCGGTTGACGCCCGAGCCGTGTCCCATCGAGTCAGGGTTCGGTTTGCCCGCAATGATCATCAGCAGGAAGGTCAGCAGGCACACGATGAACGTGATGCACCCGGCAGCCAGCCCCAGCTGCCAGCGCAGTTCGTTCTCCGCGCCGCCCGTGGAAACCACCGCCGTCGTAACTGCCACGAATCCGGCGATGACTCCGGAGGCGATGACGGGGACGTTGCCGTAGTCGGGTCCGTGGGGTGCCCGCTGGGATGCGGCCATGCGATCAGCTCCTGGGGATGGTGCGTGGATGCTGCCGTTCTGCGGGACATTCTGCCACTGCTCCGGAACAGCAAAAAGGGCCGCAGGCAATTGCCTGCGGCCCTTTTCCGGCTTTTTCCGGAACGGCTCTAAACCTGCGCCTCAACGGCAGCGGATGCTGCGGAGCTGGAGAGCGCGGGAGCGGTATCGAAGCTCATTTCTACGGCGGAAACTCCTCCGGCCACGAGGGCCGAGGCTACCGCAATCCCTGCGAGGAGGGCGGTTGTCCGGTGTGAAGTCCGTTGGCTTGTCCGGGTCTGGAACATAGGTATGTCCTCCTTTCCAGAACGGGGAGGGGACCAGCACGCAGGCCGGAGTGCCCGCGCCGCTGTGCCTCCATTAAGCCTAGGGGCCCGGCAACCGGCACTTGCATAACGCGGCTCACAATCCGCTGATATAGTGCCGTGGTGTTGGCCACGGCGTGCTGTGCGCCGGGTTACGCCGCCGTCAGTGCCGGCGGAGGTTGCGCAGCGCCTGCCAGGCCCCGGTGGACCAGAGGGCCCAGATGACCAGCAGGGGCTGGAAGAACAGGCGGATGAACCGCAACTGGTCAGTATCCAGCCCAAAGCCGTCCGTCCGCGTCACGTACTGGGAGATATTGCCCGGGAAAATCGCGACGAAGAAAGCGGCCGCAGCCAGACCCACCGGGACTCTTCGGCTGGGCAGCAGGGCCAGCGCGGACCCCAGCCCGATTTCCGCGATACCGGAGAGCAGCACCACCTGGTCCTTGTCCAGGGGAACCCATCCGGGGACCTGGGCCTGGAACTCGTCCCGGGCGAAGGTCAGATGGCTGGTACCGGCGAAGGCCAGGAACAGGCCCAGGACGACGGCGGCGGCCCGGCGCGGGCGGCTGGACCGGGGAGCGCGGGCGGTCAGGGAGCGGATCAGCGGGCTGCGGGACATGCCCTGACGCTAACGCATCCGCCTGCCGCCGGAAAGCGAGGCGGCAGGCGGCAGGGATCAGTGACCGAAGCTGTCCGAGTCCAGAATTCCGGCTTCCCCGGTGTCCAGGGCGGACAGATCCGCGATTTCTGTTTCTTCCAAAGCGAAATCGAAGACCGCCAGGTTTTCCTCGAGATGCGCCGGCGACGAGGCCTTCGGGATGGGAACCAGGCCCTGCTGGACGTGCCAGCGCAGTACGATCTGCCCGGGTTTCTTTCCGTATTTTGCAGCAAGTGCGGTGACTACGGTGTCCTCGAGCAACCCGCCGTCCCGTCCGAGCGGACTCCACGACTCCGTGACGATGCCCAGCCTGTTGTTTGCCTGGCGGGAGGCTTCCCGAACGTGCCGGGGATCCACCTGGATCTGGTTCAGGTCCGGGATGACGCCTGCTTCAGCAAGGCGCTGCAGGTGGGCGGGCTTGAAGTTGGAGACGCCGATCCCGCGGATCAGGCCCTCCTCCAGCAGGCCCGCCAGGCCTAGGACGGCTTCGACGTACCGGTCCTGGTCCGGGTTGGGCCAGTGCACCAGGAGCAGGTCAATGTATTCGGTACCGAGCCTCCGGGCAGACGCGTCAAAGGCGCGGCGGACGCCGTCGCGGCTGTGCCACTGCTTGTTGAACTTGGTGGTGATGACAACGTCGCTGCGTGCGATGCCGCTGCGCCGGATGCCTTCGCCCACTCCGGCCTCGTTGCCGTAATTCTCCGCTGTGTCGAACAGCCGGTAACCGGCCTCTACTGCGGCGGCAACGGCGTCGGCCGCCTGCGCGTTGTCCATCGGCCACGTGCCCATTCCAAGGGCGGGCAGCTCGAGTCCGTTGCGGAGGGTGACGGTGGGGACGGTGGAGTTCGGCATGACGCTTCCTTTCACTCTGGCTGTTGTTCGAGCCTAGCCAACCCAGCTCTCGGTCGCAGAAACGTCCAGGACCCGCACCTCCCACGGGCGCAGTTCAGCGGGGTCCCCCGGCTCGGCGTAGTTGCCCAGAATCAACGGGCCGTCCGAGGCGAGACCCAGCGGAACCTCGAGGACGTCACCGGACACGTTGGCGAGGACGAACCATGCCGTTTCATCGAGGTGGCGGCGGTAAGCGAACAGGTGCGGGTGTTCAGGGGCTTCCAGATGGAAGTCGCCCAGGACCACCACATCCTGGGTGTGCCGCAGCCGGATGAGGTCCTGGTAGTAGCGGAAGACCGACTTGTCCGTGGAACGGTCGGTCTCGGCATTGATGTCTGCATGGTTCGGGCTGACGTCGATCCACGGCTGCCCCTCGGTAAAACCGGCGTTCGGCCCGGCTGTCCACTGCATCGGTGTGCGGGGATTGTCCCGGCTCATGGCACGCAGGGCCTCCAGGGCTTCCACCGCGGGCATGCCCTGTGCCGTCGATTCGGCATAGAAGTTCAGTGACTCAACGTCCCGGTACTGGTCGATCGAGGTGAAGCCGGCGTTGGTCATGCCGATCTCCTCGCCCTGGTAGACGTAAGGGGTGCCGCGCTGCAGGTGCAGCAGGGTGGCCCAGAGGGTGGCCGATTCGTAGCGGAAACCGGCGTCGTCCCCGAACCGGGACAGGTGCCTGGGCTGGTCATGGTTACTCAGGTACAGGCTGTTCCAGCCGCGGTCCGCGAGTCCGCGCTGCCAGCGGTTCCAGGACGTCTTCAGATCCGGGAGGCTCAGTGGCCGGTAATCCCACTTCCGCCCGCCCACCTGGTCCAGGCTCACATGCTCGAACTGGAACACCATGTCCAGCTCCGCCCGGTACGGGTCGGTGTAGAGCAGGGCCTGCTCAACGGTGGCGCCGGGGGTCTCACCAACGGTGAGGAAATCGCCGTCGCGCCCGGAGAAGACCTCGCGGCGCATCTCCTGGAGGAATTCGTGGATCCGTGGCCCGTTGGTGAAGTGCGGGGAGCCGTCTCCCCAGATACTGCCCGGAGTCACCAGGCCGTCCGGCAGGGTGAGGTCCTTGGAGATGAAATTGATGACGTCCATCCGGAAGCCGTCTACGCCGCGGTCCAGCCACCAGCGCATCGTTTCATACACCGCATGCCGGACGGCGGGGTTTTCCCAATTCAGGTCCGGCTGGTGCGGGGTGAACAGGTGCAGGTAGTACTGCCCGGTCTCGGGCTCGTAGGTCCAGGCAGGTCCGCCGAAATGCGAACCCCAGTTGTTCGGTTCCGCACCCGGCTCCCCGGGTTCGAAGCCGGGCCGTGCGTCCCGCCACCAGAAATAGTCCCGGTACGGATTGTCCCGTGACTTCCGGGCCTCCTGGAACACCGGATGCTCGCTGGAAGTGTGGTTGACCACCAGGTCCATCACCAGCTTCATGCCGCGGACATGAAGCTGTCCCAGCAGTTCGTCGAAGTCCTCTTCGGTGCCAAACAGCCGATCGATCCGGCGGTAATTGGAGATGTCGTACCCGTTGTCCCGCTGCGGTGACTCGTGCACCGGGGACAGCCAGATGACGTCCACGCCCAAGTCCTGCAGGTAGTCAAGATGCGCGAGGATGCCCCGCAGGTCCCCGATCCCGTCCCCGTTGCCGTCAGCGAAGCTGCGCGGATAGATCTGGTAGACGACGGCGCTGGTCCACCACGCGGGCTGGTGCGGATCGCTCATGGCCGGGTTTCCTCTCGCTGGCGGTGCCTGAGAGTCTACGCGCCGGGATTGTCCCGGTCACCGCTGCTGCGGCGATCAGCTTCGGCCTTCGGAAGCTGCTGGTCCTGTGAGGAGTTTTCTCAGGAGTAGAAAGAGCATGAGCCGTTCCGTCTCATTGAGCGGCTCAAGCCAATGGTGTTCCAGAGCGATGTGGGATTGGTAGGTCCTGATCACCGCCTGTTCGCCTGCGTCAGTTAGTCGCAAGACTGTTGAGCGCTGATCGACAGGGGACGGTTCGCGGCTAATGAGCCCGTCTTCTTCGATTTTCTTGATGGCGGCGGAGACGCTTGCCCGACTCATATTGGTCGTTGCCGCTATCAGATGCGGCGGCATGGGGCCTGCGACCCAAAGCCCGAAGCACACCCTGAAACTGGCCTGCGTCCATCCTTCAGCCTGATGGACCTGGCGGTTGGCATCATCCGTCATCAGCTGGTTTACCTTCCGAAGCATCAGGCTCAGCTTCAGCACCATAGGGTCTTCGAACTCGAGGGTGGACTCAGCCCTGGTCACTGCGGCGTCTACGAAGGATTCGAACCGGCCGCCCCCCGTCGGGTGACGGTGTTCGCCTGCCGAACCGATGCTGGTCCTGCCGTGCTCAGGGCTGCTCATCGTTGGGCTTCCTTTGAGTTGAAGGTAGTACATTTCACTTCAGTGAACTCGTCCAATCCGCCCTGTCCACCCTCACGCCCCAGGCCACTCTCCCTTGCTCCGCCGAAGGGAACCGTAGGGTCTGGATGCGGGAGTGCGTTGACCCAGATCATGCCAGTCTCCAGTCTTTCTGCGATGCGGTCGGCTCGCTCCGTGTCTTCGGTCCAGACCGTGGCGCCTAGGCCAAAACGGCCCGCGTTGACGTTATCAACGACGGGATCGACGTCGGAAAAGGGGACAAGGGGAAGTATAGGACTGAACTGTTCCCCATCCACCAACGGGGCCCCGTCGGTGAGGCCGGTAACGATCGATGGTGAGGCGAAGTTGCCTACCGTGTCGTCAATCGCGCCTGTATGGATGAACTTTCCGCCGCGCTTCCGGGAGTCCTCGGCCAGCCATCGCAGGTGATCTAGCTGTCGCCTGGTCGTCAGGGCAGGCATGGTGGCGTCCTCGGAGAAGGGTCTGCCCGGAACAGCTCGAGCAGACAGTGCTGCCAGTTCCTCGGCGAGCTCGTCGTGGAGGTCCTCGTGGACATAGACCCTTTTGACGGCAACGCAGGCTTGTCCGGCGGAGCCGAATGCGGAACGGAAAATGTTCACGGCGACGTCGGAAACATTGGCGTCCCTGCACACGATGGCCGGATCGTTTCCCCCCAATTCCAGCTGGAGTCGTTTCATGGTCGGCGCAGCAGCAGCCATGATCGCCTTGCCGGTCTCGATGCTTCCAGTGAATGAGACCATGCTGACCTCCGGGCTGGCGGTGAGAGCGGGGCCGGTTTCCGGTCCCCCTGCCAAGATATTGAGCACGCCCGCCGGGACGGCACCGGCTGCCAGCCGGGCAAAGTGCAGTGCGGAAAGAGGTGTGTCAGGTGAGGGCTTGCACACGACCGTGTTGCCGGCAGCCAATGCCGCTCCAATCTTGTTGACCATCATGAGCAGCGGCATATTGAACGGCGTGATAGCTGCCACCACGCCCAGCGGGTCCCGGGTCAGGCGGGTCAGCCGGGCCTCCGTGCGGGTTACGACAGATTCGGACGGCGCCTGTTCCGCCCAGTACCGGAGTCCTGCTATAGCCCCGAGGACCTCGCCCCGGGCCGCCAATTCCAGCTTTCCATTCTCGAAGCAGATGAGTCCGATGAAGACGTCTTGCTCTGCTGCGAGAAGGTCCGCCAAGGTGAGCAGGCAGTTCCTCGCCTGGGACCGGTGCCAGCGGCCGCCCTGACGGGCGGTGTGGGCGGCGGATACTGCCGCGGCCAGGTCATCCAGTCCCGTCTGGGTGTAGCTGACCTTCAAGCGTCGGTCCCAGGGAGCTGATACATCGGCGTGAACGGTCCCCTTCTGGAGGTTCCCGCCGATGAGGTGCCGCGCGTCGGCGGCGATGGAAGCTGCGAGGTCGTGGAGACCAGTGGTGCTCAAATCCGGCATCAGGCCCGTCCTTCGTATGCAGTGGCTAGGGTGTCGCGCTCCCGCAGGAGCCGCTGAGTAAATTCGTCTGCCAGTGCCAGGACGGTCAGGTAGGTGTTTGCACTGACGACGGTGGGCATGATGGAGGCATCCACGACCCGCAGCCCTTCCATTCCGAGTACCCGGCACTGCGGATCAACTACGGTGTCAGGGCTCTCCCGGTCTCCCATCCGCACCGTGCTGGTGAGATGCATAGTGTCCTTGACGGAAGCTTGTATTTCGCCATCGTCCCGCGGCCAGGTGGCGGGTCCGGTGGCGATACTCTGGAACGCCTGGTGCTCCATCAGCCGCCGTGCACGGTCCAGTCCGTCCTTGACCCGGGCCATGTCGAGCGGATCGGAGAGCAGGTTGAGTTCGAAATGGGGATCGGCGTGCGGATCGGCTGACCGGAGCAACATCCGCCCACGGGAGAGGGGCTGTTCCAGCGACACTGCCAGGCCCGCCGTCTCCTTCCCGAACCAGTAGTTGTGGTTGGTGGCCATGATCATCATGTCGTTCGTCCTGCTGCCGGGAAATCCGGAGCTGTAACGCAGAACCACGTTCGTTGGCCGGTTTGCCACGCAGGTCTGGGCCTCGGGACGCACCGGCAGTTCAACGAAAGTGACGGCGTGGTCCTGCGCACCACGGCCGACAGGTAGATCCGCGACCTGGCGGACTCCTGCCTCGGCCAGGTCCTCCACCCTTCCAATTCCCGAGCGCATCAGGATGGCTGGCGAGCCGCATGATCCGGCGGAGAGGATGACCTCGCCGCCGTGTAGGAGCCCATGCACGGCGCCGTCGGCGTCCACCACACCCGTGGCCGTCGTTCCTTCAAAGGTGACTCGATCCGCGAGGACACCGCCACGGATGGTGAGGTTAGGACGGCCCCGTGCAGGATCGATGTAGGCGTGGTTGGTACCGACCCGCTGCCCGTTCCGGATGTTCATGGCCATCGGCGAGACGCCGGTGGCCCGTGGCTCGTTGTGGTCCGGTTGCCATGGATGGCCCGCGTCCATTGCTGCAGCCCGCAGCGCGCGGTCGACGCCGCCCCAGCCAGCTTCGGGCTCGCGGTAGACCGGCGTCGGACCATCCTTGCCGTGGTGGGGCGACCGCGGAAAGTCATGCTCGTCCTCAATGCGGCAGTAGGCGGCGAGCATAGTTTCCGGGCTCCAACCCACCGCCCCCAGCCGTTCCCATTCCACGAAATCGTCAGGGACGCCGCGGATGGCATACAGGCCGTTCACGGTTGAGCTGCCGCCCAGGCCACGGCCGCGCCGGTAGGGGAAGGGTTGCTGGCCGGCCGCCCTGGTGGCGGTGATTCCCTGCCAGTAAAAGTCCGGGTTGAGGTCGTTCCGAGGTGCCTCCAGTGCCAGTCCGAGTCCCTTTGTCCGGTCCCGGAACTCTTTCGGAGTGTCGGCGGCCCGGTAGTCGGGGCCGGCTTCCAGCAACAGGACGCTGCACTTCGGGTCCTCCGACAGGCGGGCGGCAAGCACTGTGCCGGCGCTTCCGCCCCCCACGATGATGTAGTTCCAAGCTGGCATTCTTCGGCCTCCCGACGGATCGCTTTCGTAGTCGCGGCAAACGCGCTCAATCGAACGCAGCTGTGCTCAATATAGAACGAATATAAACTAGATTTGTGGTCTTCGGAGACGAGCCTATGCCGTGTTTGCAACACTAAAGCGATTCAAATGTGACGTCAATCATACTTATTTATGTATACCTATTGACTATATCTCGACGGTGCTGGCTCAATGGTGGTGTCCAGGCCCCATCGCGTGGAGCCAGGACCACAGTGTCCGCCACAGCCTTCCCCCGGTTGTGAAACGAAGGAAACATCAATGAAGCTGAACTTCAGGATCACCAAACTTCCCCTCGCCGTCATTGCCGGCCTCGCAGCCGGCAGCCTTGCCCTATCCGGCTGCGCCGGCGCCGACTCTGCCCAGGGCTCCGGCGAGCTGGATCTCGGTCCCCTCGGTATTCAGAGCGCCCAGGAGGAAGAGCTCCAGACGCTGTACGACGCCGCGATTGAGTCAGGCGACACGGAGGTGACCATCTACGCAGGCCACCACGATGAGTTTCTGGGGATCTACGCCGCATTCGAAGAGCGGTTCCCGGGCCTTACCGTCGACCCGCAGACCTACGTCGGCGCCGAGCTGCAGACAACGCTGGAAGCGGAACGCCAGAGTGGAAACCACGTTGTCGACGTCCTTTCCAACCCCAACGCGGACCGGTACGCCGAACAGGGGTTCGCCGAGAAGTATCAGCCAGCCACCTTCGAGCTGCCCGCCTGGATCGACGGCCGTATCAGCGAGGACCAGATTGCAGACCCGAAGGGTTTTTACCATTCGCCCTGGGCACTGATGTTCGCGTCCTCCTACAACACGAACCTGCTCGACGAATCAGATCTGCCCGGGTCCTGGGCCGATCTGGCCGGTGAGGAGTGGGCCGGCAAACTCACCTTCATGACGCCCTCAACCCCCGGTGGGACCATGACCGTTTCGACTGCCCTCCTTCAGGCCGGCGCCGTTGACGAGGCATGGCTGCGGAGTGTCGGAGCCAACGCGAAAATCGTCGCCCAGGACCAGTTGGCCCTCCAATCCATCAGCGCCGGAGAATTCGCCTACCAGCCCCTGTCCGCCACCATTTCCGTCCTGAACGCCAAGGAGGACGGCGCGCCGGTTGAGGTTCAGTTCTTCGATGAGAACAACGTCATTGCCACCGAGAAGTGGATGCTGGCCGCCAATGCGCCCTCCAGCGACGCGGGAAAGCTCCTGCTGAACTTTCTTTTCACCGCAGAAGCCCAGGAATTGACCCTTGAGTCGGGCAACTTCCCGATCAACCAGCACGACTCCCTCGAGTCCCCTCACGGATGGCCCAAGCTCGAAGACGCTGCATTCGTCGAACTCCCTGCACAAACCGTGATGCGGGAGAAGATGACCGAATACGGCGACCTCTTCAAGTCGATCACCGCAAACTAGCTCCGGCTCCACCGGCTTGATGGGAAAGGCAGCACCTAGTGAATGACACAGAACTCGCGGAGGAACTCGCCAACCTCCGCCGCAGGATCGATGCACTCGAATCGGTCAAGGCCATCGAGAAGCTGCAGCAGCAGTACGTTCGTGACCTTGGGGACCGGAACTGGGCGGGCGTTGCCCGTGCCTACGCCGAGGACGCCGTGTGCGACATACGTCACCATGGAGTCCATAAGGGCCGGGACGCCATCGCAGGGATGTTCCAGGCGGATCTGGCCGACGTCGTCAAAAGCCAGGACGCGTACATTCTCTCCTCTCCGTCGATCACCGTGTCCGGTGACACGGCGTACGGCGAATGGACCTGGCACAGGATGCAGTGCGACTTCCGGACCTCATTTGGAATGATGCGCGTCTGGGGTCCGTGGTCGGAGGGCAAATACAAGTGCCGCTACGTCCGGGTCGACGGAGAGTGGAAGATCAAGGACCTGTGGTTCCGGGTGCTGCGTCCGGACTCCGACGATGACCTCGCCAGCCTCCGGGAGGGCGAGGTTATCGGAGGAGGTTACCGTCAGACGGATACTGAGCGGGAGCCCCTGCAATGCTGAAAGGGTGGAGGGCCTTTACCGGCAACCCCCAGTGGGTCATTGCGATCGTCTGTTTCGTCTGTTTCGTCGGCCCCGCCGCCATGGTGGTCCAGGGCGCCTTCAAGACACAGATGTTCGGTTCCAGCGGCTCCTACACCGCAGAAATGTTCTGGGAAGTGCTGCGCTCTACAGACACCCATTCAGTCATGATCCAGACAGTGCTGATGGGCCTGGCGACGATCGTGCTGTCGACCTTCTTCGCGTTGCTCTTCGCCACTATCTACGCCAAGACGAACACGGTCTTCCGGCAGGCCATCCCGGTCATCATGTTCATTGTCATTGCCACGCCGGGCCTGTTCTTCGCGATCGCCTGGGGCCTGCTCGGAAACCAGAACGTCGGTCTGCTGAACCAGCTGATGACCGGAGCTTTCGGTGAAGCCGGACGGATCTTCAACATGGAGTCCTGGTGGGGGATCGTGTTCGTCTCCTCCCTGCGCCTAATCGCGCTGCAGTTCTTCCTGCTTCTGGGCCCGTTCCTGGCCATGGATCGTTCCCTTGACGAAGCAGCCCGGCTCAGCGGTGCGGGGCCGGTCAGGACGTTCTTCCAGATCGAACTCCCGATCATGGCTCCGGCCATCACCGGCGCCATGATCCTGGGCTTCGTCCTCTTCCTGGAATCCTTCGATGCGCCACAGATCCTGGGCGTACCCGCGGGCATCTTCGTGATTCCCACCGAGATCTACGCCTATTTGTCCAATTCGACCGGCCCGCTTTTCGCGCAGGCCAGCAGCATTTCGGTGCTCCTCATGGTGGTGCTGATGGTGCTTGTGTTCATCCAGATCAAGGTCCTCGGGCGCCGGTCCTTCGTCACCATCGGAGGGAAGGAATCGCGGGCCCTGCGCCGGGACATCGGTCCATGGCGCTGGCTGTTTTCCGCACTCGTGCTGGGCTTCGCAGCCGTCACGATCATCCTTCCAATGGTTCAACTGATCCGTGTGTCGCTCTCCCCGTTCCTGGGCGCCAGCGAGGGCTTCTCCTTCGACAACTATGAAGAAGTACTGACTAACCGCCGGATGGTCTCCGGGTACTGGAACACCATGGGAACCGCCATGCTGGGAGCTTTGCTCGCTGTGTTGGCGGCCACGGCCTTCGCCTGGGCTGCACGCTTCAAGAGTGGGGTGCTGTCCCGGTTCATCGAATACAGCCAGTGGCTGGGGCTGGCCATGCCGGGGCTCATCCTGGCACTCGGTGTGCTCTGGCTGTTCCTGGGCCTGCCGTTCCTCTCCACGTTCTACGGGACACCGGTCCTGATGGTCTTTGCGCTGTTCGTGGCGACGATCCCGCTGGCAAGCCGGACAGCCACCGCGGCGATGGCACAGATACCGAAGTCGCTGGAAGAAGCGGCCTGGGTCTCCGGTGCCTCCAAGTACCGTGCGATCTGGGACATCATCATCCGCCTGATGCTGCCCAGCCTCGTCAGCGGCTGGTTGCTCTGCTTCGTGGTCATCAGTGGTGTGCTCTCCATCCCGCTCCTGCTTTCGACCGCGGGCGCCGACTATCTATCTGTGCAGATCTACAGCCGCTACGTGGAAGGAAAAGCCCCGATCGCCGCGGCGGCTGCCCTGCTGCTCATCGCGAGCTTCCTCGTCGTGGCCGGCATCGCCTACCTCGCCGGCCGCCTGCTGGCACTGACCCGGCCGGAGCAAAGGGCCGGGAAAGGGCCTGGCGGGGGGACGCCGGCGGACCTGCAGGATCCCGTGGGGCCGGATCCCACGACCGAGAGCGCCGGCCCTGCCCAGCAGTTGGCCCGAAGCCGCTAGGAACTCCCAACCGAACGAGGACAAACCATGCGCATCAACATCAGTTCAGTCAGCAAGGCCTTCAACGGCAACCAGATCCTCAAGGACCTGAACCTCTCCATTGAGTCCGGCGAGTTCATTACCCTCCTCGGTCCCAGCGGCTGCGGCAAGACGACCACCCTACGCTGCGTCGCCGGGTTGGAGTCACCGGACCACGGAAGCATCGCCGTCGACGGCCATGAGTTCGTCAATGCCGAGACCAGGACCATGGTTCCGCCGCATAAGCGCAAAGTGGGAATGGTCTTCCAGAGCTACGCCCTATGGCCGCACATGTCCGTGGCCGCGAATGTTGCGTACCCCCTGAAGCGCCGCAAGACCCCGGCAGCAGAGCTCCGCGAACGCGTAGCCACGAGCCTCGAAGCCGTTGGCATGGGTTCCCATGCCAAGCGTTACCCCCATGAGCTCTCCGGCGGCCAGCAGCAGCGCGTTGCACTGGCCCGGGGGCTGGTCTCCGCCAAGGGAGTCATGCTCTTCGATGAGCCCCTCTCCAACCTTGATGCCAAGCTGCGAATTGCGATGCGCAGCGAGATACGGCGGCTGCACGACGAGTTCGGGAACACCTCGCTCTACGTCACCCATGACCAGGACGAGGCCCTCGCCCTCTCGGACCGGGTCATCATCATGCGGGACGGCGTGATCGAGCAGGTCGGGACCCCCTCGGAGGTCCAGCGGCGACCTGTTTCCCGTTTTGCTGCAGATTTCGTCGGGTTCGAGAACATCCTGGAATGCCGGGGCATCACGCAGGAATCCGGGGCTCCGGAAGCGACCTTCGAGGGCGGTCTCAGGACGACGTCCAGCGAGCTGGCCAGCCGCACCGTACCCGGATCCTTCGCAGCCTTCCGCAGCTCCGACGTCGTCCTGGGTGAAACCGCACAGCCGGGCCTGGCCGGGGCAGGGCGGATCCGGGATGCCTCGTTCTCAGCGGAGGCCCGGACGGTCATCGTGGATCTTCCAGGAAACCGCAGCATCACGGTAGCCGTACCAGATGCGGCCATCAACGCCGATTCATACCGGCTTGGGGGAACCAGTGTCCAGCTGTGGGTGCCATCCGAATCACTCGTCATCCTGGACCGTTAGCCGTGAAGGACCCCATGAACATCCAGACTATGCAGCCCATCACCTGCCCCGGCCTCGACCCGGCAACTGCAGAGGGGAAGCCTCCGCTTCCTCCGCTCGAACATGTCACTGAAGACCTGGGCGGGCTCACCGTTGAACGCAACACCGCCATCCCGCTGCGGGACGGGATCCGCATCTACGGCGACATCTACCGTCCCGCCGGCATGGACAGGGACCTGCCGGTGCTCCTTGCTTGGGGGCCGTACGGCAAGCACAACCAGAAGGACATGCTTTGGCCCTCCGCAGGGATCGAAGCCGGCTGGATGTCACCGCTGACGGGCTTCGAAGCACCTGATCCCCGGTACTGGTGCCGCAACGGATATGCCGTGGCGTATGTGGATCCCCGCGGCATGTGGCATTCGGAGGGCAACGGCGTCCACAACGGACCGCAGGAAGCCGAGGACGTCTACGACGCCATTGAGTGGCTGGGCGGAGCGGACTGGTCCAACGGCCGCGTCGGTATGCTGGGCGTCTCCTACCTGGCTGGTATCCAGTACATCGCCGGTGCCATGCAGCCGCCATCCCTGAAAGCCATCAGTCCATGGGAGTGCTTCTCCGACTGGTACCGGGAGTTCTGTTATCACGGGGGAATTCCAGAGACGGGATTCATTCCCCGTGCCTCACGGAACATGCGCTATTCGCTCGCCTCGACGGAAGACACGGCGGCCAACGTGGCAGCCAACCCGCTGATGTCGGACTACTACAAGAGCCGATACCCCGACCTGAGAGACATCCAGGTCCCAGCCTTCGTGGTGGCGAGCTGGAGCGATCACGGACTCCACACCCGCGGCACCTTGGAGGCTTTCGCACAGATGTCCTCACCGCAAAAATGGCTCAGGGTCCATGGGCAGAAGAAGTGGCGATACTTCTACGACCCGGAGAATGTGGAAGCCCAACGGGTGTTCTTCGATTACTACCTCCTCGACAACGGTCCGGGACCGCTCTCCTGGCCGCAGGTGCAGTTGGAAGTCCTGGATACCGCGGAAACCATGCGCATCCGCAGCGACATTTTCTGGCCGGTTCCCGATACACAAGCCGTGCGCCTGTACGCAGGGCTGGAGGAACGCACACTTGCTACCCCGGCGCCGGCTGCATCAAGCCAGGTCACCTTCGACCCGATGGCGGAGAGTCTGGACCTGGAGTACGTCTTCCAGGAACCGGCCGACCTGGTGGGCCCGATGCGGCTTCGGCTTTTCCTGCGGGCCAACGATGCAGAGGATGCGGACATCTTCGTGGCGGTTCGGAAGTTCGCGCGAGACGGCGCCGAAGTGCGGTTCGCCTTTAATGCGCTATTCGACGACGGTCCCGTCGCGCTGGGATGGCTGCGCGCCAGCCATCAGCCGCTGGATGAAGAACGGTCCACCGAGCTGCGGCCCGTGCACCTGCACCTTGCAGAGGAACCGCTGATCCCCGGCGAGCCCCGGGCCCTGGATGTCGAAGTCTGGCCCTCCGGGGTGCACTTCGACCAAGGGGAGAAACTGGTGCTCTCCATTCTGGGCCACGACTTTGTCCACCGGGACCCGGATCTAAACTCTCCGGTCATCAGGCATGCGGACCTGAGGAACAAGGGCACCTGGACCGTGCACAGTGGGCCGGGCGCTGAGACCTACCTGGCCCTACCACTTTTCCAACCCGCGCAGGGCAGCGCGAACCCATCCCCGCAACCAACCAACGATGAGGTGTAGCCATGAGCCAAAAGAACATGCAACCGGACCATATGGTGCTGACGACCTTTATGCTCCCGGCGGGGTACCACCGGGACGCGTGGCGGCGGCCCGGAAGCCGGGCCGAGGAACTGGGGAACCTCGATTTCGTCGCGGACCTGACGCAGATGGCCGAGGAAGCGAAGCTGGATGCGGTCTTCTTCGGGGACATCGTCCACGCAAACAACCTTTTCCGTGACGACATCATGATGAACGGGTTCTACGAACCCATCAGTGTTCTTTCCGCTTTGGCGGCGCGGACCAGCAACATCGGCCTCATCGGCACGATGTCAACCTCCTTTGCAGAGCCATACAACGCAGCCCGCCAGTTCGCGGGCCTGGACCACATGTCCGGCGGTCGTGCGGGGTGGAACATCGTGACATCAAAGGACGGTTTCTCCAACTTCGGGGGAGGGGAAGCACCGGACCCCGTCCAGCGGTATGAGCGGGCCACGGAGTTCGTCGACGTCGTGACCAGGCTCTGGGACAGCTGGGCGGACGACGCCGTCATGGCCGACCGGGAGAACGGGCGGTGGGTGGACTCAGCGCGCCTGCGCAGGATCCATCACGAAGGCAGATACTTCACGGTCGAAGGCCCGATCAACATGCCAAGACCACCGCAGGGCCGTCCGGTACTGGTCCAGGCAGGTTCCTCGGGCCCAGGAATGGACTTGGGATCATCCGTAGCAGACGTTATCTACACCGCGCAGCCTCGCAAGAATCTTGCCCAGGACTTCTACGCCAGGATGCGCTCCTTGGCAGAGAGCCGCGGCAGGAAGGCAGACTCGGTCAAGATCATTCCCGGGATCCTGCCCATCATTGCCGATACGGTTGCTGAGGCGCAGGGCCTGGCCGATGAGTTGGCCGGCCTGCTGGACCTCGACGCAGGACGCAGGCAAATCGGCGGTGATCTGAAGATTCGTTTGGACGATATTGGGTTCGACGAACAGATTCCGGCGGAGCGCTTCTCAGACGACCCGGCCATGGGCAGCCGTTACCAGATTTTCCGGCGAAAGAGTGTGGAAGAGGGGATGACGCTACGGGAATTGATTGTGGACCGCGCCCGCTCCACCGGCCACATGTGGATGGTCGGCACAGCGGACCAGGTGGCCGAAGTCATGATCGACTGGTTCACCTCCGAAGCGTGCGACGGTTTCAATCTGAACTCTCCCTTCAACCCGGGAGGATTTGAGGCGATCTGCCGGAAGCTGGTTCCGGCGCTCCAGGAACGGGGGTACTTCCGCAGCGAGTACGAAGGATCGACGTTGCGGGAAAACCTTAAGCTCGACCGGCCTTCGACTGAGTGGAGCTAACGGGATGAACACTCAGGACCTGCTTCCCATACCGGGATTTGACCAGGACATGTTTCGGCGGGTCGTAGGGCACTTCGCCAGCGGAGTCACAGTTATCACCACGTCGCATGACGGCCGGCTGTACGGTACGACGGCGTCAGCCGTGAGTTCCCTGTCCATGGACCCGCCCATGATGCTGATGTGCCTGAACCGCAGCAGCAGCACTCATGACGCGGTAAGGGCGGCAGGGATCTATGTCATCAACATCCTCGCCGACCACCAGGAAGACCTGGCACTGCGGTTCGGCAGGAAAGGTGCGGACAAGTTCTCCGGTGTCGGATACACGGTCTCGGAGCATGGCGGCGTACCTGTGCTGGAAGACGTGCTGGCGACCATCACCTGCGTCGTAACGGAAGCGCCTCAGGGAGGAAGCCACACGGTGTTCTTCGGACAGGTTGTGGACGCCCGTGCGGCATCAGGTAATCCACTGGCCTACTATCGGGGAGCATTCGGACGGCTTGAGAGCGTCCGTGAGCTGGATACGTACCGGAAGGTCCGGAGATGGGTTCTCTCCCGCTCTACGCCCAGCGGCGGCGAACTGGAGATCCATAACCTGGTGAGGGCGCTCGGCGCGGAGCCTGATGACGTCTTCAACTCATTGGTGAAGCTCACAACCGAAGGACTCGTGTCCCGCTCGGACAGTGGCGCCTTCCATGTCACTCCAATAACAGCGGAACTTAGTGACGGACTCTACGAGGGACGAGCCATGATCGAGGCTGGTGTCATCGCAAGCCGCGCACAGGGATTCGACGAAGGCCTGCTTGAGACGCTCTTGCAGCTGACAAAGGACATGGAGGGCATCCGCTGCTCGGCAGACGGATCGTTGAGGGATTTCCTCGAGCTGCATTCCCGGTTCCACCAGTCATTGGTGCGGGCATCGGGGTCCTCCCAGCTGTTTGAGTCCTACCGGAGGCTAAGCATCGCGGGAGTGTGGACCGAAGCGTGGGATGACACGGATTGGCGGGATCTCCTGGACCATGCAGAGCTGAGCCGGCTGGCGGAGGCTCTCCGGACAGGTGAAACGGATGCTGCCATAGACGCAGTGCGCGCCTATACGGAACAGGCAAAGCACTTTGCCCGGCTGGCCATCGCCAGCAGGGGCGGGGCGGTCTGAGACAGAGGCGCTGGCGGTGCCTGCGAGTCTACGCGCCGGGCCCGGAGCCCCAGAAGGGACCCGGGCCCGGGCCGGGCTAGTCTTCCACCGAATCTCCGCGAACCAGGCGCAGTGCCACCTCAGTGAGGAGCTCGACGCCGCGCACGGCGTCCTCATCGCGGGTGAACTCGGCTTCGTTGTGTGAGATGCCTTCCACACTGGGCACGAACAGCATCACGGTGGGGACATGGTCCTTGAGGTTGGTGGAGTCGTGCCCCGCCACGGTCATGATGTCCCTGTGAGTGAAGCCCAGCGCGTCTGCGGCGGCGCGGCCCAGCCGGACGCCGGCCGGCTGGTAAGGGTTCAGGCCCCACTGGTGGGTCAGTGCCAGGGAGACCCCGGTCCCGGACCGGGACTCGGCTTCGGCAATGCGCTTGTCCAGCAGGTCCATGGCGCGGGCGAGGACGGATTCGTCTGGTGAACGCAGGTCCAGGTTCATAACCACCTGGCGGGCGATCGTCACCGGAGAGTTGGGCAGCACCTGCAGCTGGGACACTGAACTGTGCAGCAGGCCCGGCTCGAACTCTTCGGTGAGGTCCCGGGCGGCGGCGATGACCAGCGCCGCTCCGTACAGGGCGTCCCTCCGGTCAACCATCCGCGTGGACCCGGTGTGGGACTGGTCCCCGTCCACCGTGACCTGGTACTTCGCGGCTGCCCAGGTCTTATCCACGATGCCCACCTGGGTGCCGGTTTCCTCGAGGATGCGGCCCTGCTCAATGTGGATCTCGGCATACCGTGCAACGGAGTCCAGGGCCGGGGCAGTACCCGCCGCGGACGGACTGCCCAGTGCCTCGGCCACGGTGGTGCCGGCCAGGTCCGCGGTGGCACGGGCTGTTTCAAGGGACAGCTTTCCCGTGAAGACGCCGCTGCCCATCATGCTGGGGGTGAAGCGGCTGCCTTCCTCATTGAACCAGTTCACTACTGCGAGGTTGAAGGCCGGGGCCAGTTCACCTGCCTCCGCGGCGGCTGCTGCCCGAACCACTGCGTGAGCGGCCGCCAGCACTCCGTAAGCGCCGTCGTACCGTCCGGCCAGCGGCTGCGAATCAAGGTGCGAGCCGAGCAGGACCCACGCCGCTCCGGGCACGAGTTCCACCAGCCCGAACTGGTTGCCGGCCGAATCAACGGCCTCGGTGAGGCCGTGTTCAGCGAGCCAGGTGCTGAACCAGGCGCGGACGGCATGGTCCTCCGGTGTTCCTGCCTGGCGGTCGACGCCGCCTCCCGCAGTTGCGCCGAAGCTGGACATGACGGCGAAATCCGCCAGGAAACTGGAGTTGCTGGTGCTCATCGATTGTCCTTCGCTGAAGTGGGGAAAGTGGGGAGGTCCGGATGGAGAAAACGGAGTTCGCCGCCCACCATGGTGCCCAAAACCTGGGTGGTGCCGATCCGGGAGGAATCAACAGTCGTGGGATCCTGGTCCAGGAAAACCAGGTCCGCGAGGAGCCCGGGGGAGAGGCTTCCCTTTTCCCGGGACGTACCGGTGGCTGCAGCGGAGCCGGTGGTGTAGGCCGCCAGCGCCTGCTCGGCGGTGATCCGTTCCGCGGGCCCGTACGCCATACCCGCAGGAGTCAGCCGTTCCACGAAGGACTGCATGACATCCAGCGGCCGACCGTTGGAAACCGGACGGTCGGAACTGCCCGGCAGGACGGCGCCGCGGCGCAGCAGTCCGGCAGCCGGGTAGGAAAGCCCGGTGCGGGCAGGGCCAAGCAGTTCGGCCATGCCGTCGCCGAATTCAGTGATGAAGTGCGGCTGCGGAACCAGGACGATTCCCGCCTCCGCAATCCGGTCCAGCTGTTCCGGCCGGACCACGCCGCCATGCTCGATCCGGTTGGGGAAACAGTTGGGGCCGTAGGATTCCTGGGCCTCAACAATGATGCTGATGGCGTGATCCACCGCAGCGTCGCCAATGGCGTGCATGGCGATCGGCCACCCCGCGCGGTAGGCCGCGAGGGCCGACTCGCGGAGTTCCGCGGCGTCCATTTGCAGGTAGCCGTGGTTGTGCGTGCAGCCCACGTAGTCCTCGGACATGTATGCCGTGCTGCCCAGCAGCGACCCGTCGCTGAAGATCTTTACCGGACCGATCCGCAGCCACTCGTCACCCAGCCCGGAGCGGATGCCGGCATCCAATCCCAGGCCGCCGCCGTCGTCCTCGTGCCCGGAAAGCGGGCGGAGCGCGTCGAGCACCAGCATGGGCTGCATCCGCACCGAGAGCAGGCCCTTGTCCCGGGCAGACAGGTAGGCGCCGAACTCCCGGGGGGAGTGGCCGATCCAGCCGCCGGCAATCCCGGCGTCCGTGACACTGGTGATGCCTTCGGTGAGGTAGTGCGCAGTGGCCAGCTCCAGGGCCTTCTCGATGGTCTCCAGCGGATAAGGCAGCATGAGTTCCTGGACCAGCCGCATGGCGTTCTCTTCGAGGAGGCCGGTGGGCCGGCCGTCGTCGCTGCGGACCACGACGCCGCCCTCAATCCCGGCGGTGAGGTCCTGCGTCGCGGCCACGAGGTCCAGTGCTGCGCCGTTCAGGGTGCAGGCGTGGCCGGAGGAATGCTTGATCCACACCGGCCGGCCGCCCGAAGCCTCATCCAGCCGGTCACGGTCCGGCTGGGCACCGCCGAGCAGGAGGGGACTGAAGCCAGAGGCAACCACCCACTCGCCGGGTGCCAGCTGGTCAGCGGCAGCGGAAATCGCCGAATACACGTCGTCCAGCGAGCGGGCATCCCCCAGTGCGGTTTCCATCAGGCCAAGGCCGAACCAGACGCTGTGGCTGTGCACATCGTTGAAGCCGGGCACCACCGTCAGTCCCTCGGCGTCGAACACTGCGCGGGCAGGGATATCAGCGTCCGGGTCCACGGCCAGGATCCTGCCGCCGAGGATCGCCAGGGTACTGGCGCGAGGATGCGCTGGATCCTGGGTAAGGACATGGGCGTTGGTAATCAACAGGTCTGCGAGCATGGGTTCCTAGCCGTTGTTCCGTCCCCACGGCGAAGCACGGAAAATGCACAGCCTGCTGGGTGTCACCCCCATTCAACTATGGCTAAATGTCTCGCTCAATGGACATAAGCCGCCATAGTTGGCGGATAAATTATGCATATCCATAAAGTGGCAGGATGACCGACATCCTCGTCCCGGCCCTGGTTCCATCCGCCCGGACCTTTCCGCTCGAAGCCCCCGCCGGGCACCAGTGGGAAGACCTGATCCGGCGGCTGTGGACCCAGCGGGATTCGCTCGTCACTGACTTCCTCTCCCGCTTCGAAGCCGTGTCCTACGACGACGCAAAGGTACCCGCGGAGGACGTCTACCAGACGGCCGTGGACACCATGGACATGTTCCTGTACCAGATGGCGGGGCTGGAACTGCCGCCGGACCTGCGGAACCTGCCGCGCGAGGTAGCCACCCGCCGCGCGTCACAGGGCGTGCCGCTGCAGTCCTTCCTGGAGGCAGTCCGGAACGACTTCCGCGTCCTGTGGAAGGGCCTGGAGCGGGTTGCGCACGGGGACGGGGTAAACGTCCTGGTGTCCAACATGGACCGGGTGATGGACGTGGTGGAGGGTTACGTATCGAACATCCAGCAGTCCTTCGTGGAAGCCGAAGCGCTCCTGGCCCGGGACAAGCAGCTGTACCGCCAGCGCCTGCTCTCCCGGCTGTTCAGCGGAGAACCCAAAACTCCGCAGGACCTCGAGGACATTGCCGCCGGGCTGGGGGTCCGGACGGCCGACTCATTCGAACTGCTGGCCGTGATCGGCGACGCCGTGGCAGAGGCCCAGCGTGCGTTCCTCCATGACCGGAGGGTGCATTCCTATGAACGGGCCGGAGTCCTGTACATCTTCCGGCAGCGCCGCACCGGTTCCTGGCAGCAGGAACCGCCAGGATTCGCAGCCGGCTACGTCCCAAACATCGCGGGACTGGCGGCAGTACCGGCTGCTGCCTCATCCGCCCTGGTGCTGGCGCGCAGCGGCGGCCCCGGCCTGCAGACGGTCCAGGAGGCCTGGCAGCGGATCGCTGCCGAACTGCTGGAGCAGACGCTGCCGGGATTCTGCTCCGGAGTCCAGGAAGCACTGGGCCGGTGCACAGACCACGAGCGGGCCCGGCTGCTCCAGGTAGCCGAGAGCTACGCCCGGACGGGATCCATCAAGGAAACCGCGGAAGAGCTCTACTGCCACCGCAACACCGTGGTCAACCGGCTCCACTCGCTGCAGCAGGTCATAGGACTGGACCTGGCCGTCCCCGCGGAGGCGGCATGGGCGCTGATCGCGCTCAGCACCCTCGCGGAATATCCGCGCACTGTCTAAATGCCCAATTTCCGCGTAAAAGGTGGGTGAAATTTGTCATTGTTTGGTCAATTGCCGCCTGACTACGCTCAGTGAGATACCTCCCACACCGGCCCGCATGCCCCCCATCTATGCGATGCGGCCAGCTCGAAAGGCACCATCACTCGTGACTAACACCTCCACTCGACCCGGGGAGCGCGGCGCACCCGCGACGATCTCCGGAAAGGACGCCGGCACCATTGCCCGCGCTTCCTTCGTTGGCACCGCGCTGGAATGGTACGACTACTACCTCTTCGGCACAGCGGCAGCGCTGGTCTTCAACCGCCTGTACTTCACCACCATGGACCCCACGGCGGCGCTGCTGGCCTCCTTCGCCACTTTCGGCGTCGGCTTCGCGGCGCGCCCCATCGGCGCCATCCTCTTCGGCTACATCGGCGACAAGTTCGGCCGCCGGCCGGCGCTGCTTGCCACCATCGTGATGATCGGCATCGCTACCGGCCTCATCGGCCTGCTGCCGGACTTCGGCTCAATTGGCCTCGCAGCACCGATCCTCCTGGCTGTCCTGCGACTGGTCCAGGGCCTCGCCGTCGGCGGCGAATGGGGCGGTGCCGTCACTATGGCCATCGAGCACGCACCGGTAGAGAAGCGCGGCCGGTTCGCGGCCCTGGTGCAGGTCGGTTCGCCGGTAGGTACCCTGCTCTCCTCCGCAGCCTTCTCCCTGGTGCTCCTCTTCCCGTCGGAGACCTTCGACGCCTGGGGCTGGCGCATCCCGTTCCTGATGGCCTTCCCGCTGCTGCTCATCGCCCTGTGGATCCGCATCAAGGTTGAAGAATCTCCCATCTTCAAGGACCTCCTGGCCCAGGAAGAGACCTCCAAGGTCCCCGCCCTGGACGTCTTCCGCAACGCCGGCGGCCGCCTGGCCGTAGCCGTGATGGCAGCGCTGCTGGGCGTGGGCGGTTTCTACATGATCACCACCTTCATTGTCAGCTACGGCTCCAACACCCTCGGCGTGGACCGCCAGGTCATGGTCAACGCCACCCTGATTGCCGCCGTCGCCCAGATCTTCGTCACCATCGCGATGGGCCGGCTGTCCGAGAAAATCGGCCCCGGCAAGGTCACCATGTGGGGCGGCATCCTCACCGCTGTTGCGGCCTTCCCGATCTTCGCCATGGTGGATACCAAGTCCACGGTGATGATCATGCTGGCAATCACCATCGGCATTGTGCTGATTGCCGTGGCCTACGCGGTCAACGGTGCGCTGCTGACCGAACTGTTCCCGCCGAAGCTGCGTTACTCCGGCGTTGCCCTGGGCTACAACATTGCAGGCGCCACCAGCGGTTTCATGCCGCTGCTGGCCACCGCGATGCTTGGATTCTCCGGCAACCAGTCCTGGGGCGGCGCGCTCATCCTGGCCATCATTGCCCTGATCACCGCCGTCGGCGGCTTCCTCGGCGAGCGGCTGCGGGTGCAGGACAAGCGGATCGTCTCCGCGGACTGACCCCCCGCGCCGCCGTTACGCGCGGCGGCGAACCACAATCCGGCCGGCAGGGAGTATCCGTTCCCCCATGGACTTCCTGCCGGCCTTTCCAGGCCAGGCCCCGCCGGTTCCCCGCGGCGGGGCCTTTGCCGTGCGCGGACAACGCCCGTCCGTTCAAAGAGCCAGCCGCATCAGCACGCGCGGAAATCCGTTGAGGACTGATGAGGTGTCTGCTGCCTTGGTGAACCCGGCGGTTTCGAAGAGGCTGCGGGTGCCGACGTACGCCATGGTCAGGTCCACTTTCGCGCCCTGGTTGTCCACCGGGTAGGCCTCGACGGCGGGTGCCCCGCTGCGGCGCGCGAAGTCCACGGCACCGGCTACCAGCGCATGCGAGATTCCCCGGCCCCGGTAGCCCGGCCGGACCCGCACGCACCACAGGGACCACACCGGCAAATCATCGAGAAGGGGAATCCTGCGGTTTGTCGCGAACGAGGTGTCCGCCCGCGGATGGATGGCCGCCCATCCGGCCGGTTCGCCGCCGTCGTATGCCAGGACACCGGGCGGAAGGTCTTCGGCCAGCAGTTCCCGAACCCGTTCACCGCGGGCGCGGCGCTGCAGGAACTGGTTCTCCCTGGAACTGGGCAGCCGGTAGCTCAGGCACCAGCAGGCGTTCGATTCGGGATTCCTGGGCCCCAGCACGGCGGCAGTATCCTCGAACACCGTGGCAGGCCGGACCTCGACTGGCATGGCCAAACCATACTCCCTGACGCTTGGCTCACAGAAGCTGAGATCCCCGCGGAAACGGGCTAGACTAGCCGGTTCATCCGGCGGATCCCCCTGCCGGAAGACCAAGGCAGCAGGAAACAGAAAAGAGAGCGCAATGTTCGCCGCTGGAGCGTCCATTACCGAGATCGAGCAGGACGTCGAGGACATGATCGTGCAGCTGGTGCACCGGCTGGGAGACCTGGCCGATGCGGATCCGGATCCGGTGGGGGCCCAGGAACGGGCCTACATCAAGGCCTTCTCCGACGTCCGCGCCAACAGCTCCATGGACCAGGCCGCACTCCTGGAAACAGCCATCAGCCGGCCAAACCTGGCCGAGTCGCTGCTGTACCTGAACCGCCGCCTGGATGAGGCCAACCTGAACCCGCGGGATCCGGCCGGAATCATCGGCGTCGTTATCCGCCTGGCCATGGACGGGCTGTGGGTCAGCGACATCCTGGACTCGAGCCGGTTTACCCGTCCGGAGCGCGAGCGGATCACTAGACTGCTCACGGCGCTGTCCCGGCTGAGTGATGAGCGGATGGCGGAACTGCTCCCGGAGTGCGCCGCCACCCGCTAGCCGTTACTTCCTGTCATCCCCGGTGAGGCGCTGGGACAGGTAGACCGGGATCATCGAGGCCACGATCAGCACGGCGGCGATGACGTTGACCACCGGCGCCTGGTTGGGCCGGGCCATGTTGTTGAAGATCCAGATCGGCAGGGTTTCGGTGCCCGGCGGGGCGGTGAAGGTAGTGACCACCACTTCATCGAAGCTCAGTGCGAAGGCGAGCAGCCCGCCGGCCACGAACGCCGAGCGGAAGCCGGGGAACGTGACCTGGAAGAAGGTTTTCACCACGTTGGCGCCCATGTCCATGGCGGCTTCCTCCAGCCCGCGGTTCATCCGGCCCAGCCGGGCCTGGACGTTGTTGAACACCATGACGATGCAGAACGTTGCGTGGCCCACAATCACGGAGAACAGCCCCAGCCCGATGCCGAGCGGTTCGAGGACGGTCTTGAACGTGTTGTTGAGGGCGACGCCGGTGACAATGCCGGGCAGGGCGATGGGCAGCACCACCAGCAGGTTGATGGTGTTCTTCCCGAAGAAGTCGTAGCGGGACAGGGCGAACGCCACCATGGATCCCAGCAGCAGGGCGATCACCGTGGCTACGGACGCCACCTTCAGCGAGGTCCACAGCGCCTCGCGGACACCTTCGTTGTGCCAGGCAGCGACCCACCAGCGGGTGGTGAACTCCTGAATGGGGAAGGCGCCGGACGTAGTGGCGTTGAACGAATTGGCGATCACCAGCAGCAGCGGCAGGTAGATCGCCGCCATGACCAGGCCTGCGAAGACCCGGAGGGTGATTTTGGCGGAAGCCGATAGCCTCATGGGTCTCTCCTACAGTTGCTTCAGGGCGCCGGACTTGCGGGCCAGGAACAGGTAAAGCACGACGACGAGAATCGGCACGGTGCCGAAGGCTGCCGCGAGCGGCGGGTTGAGGTTGATGTTCGAGGCGATGACGGTGCCGATCACCTGGGTCTTGCCGCCAACGAACTGCGCGGCGATGTAGTCGCCCAGGCTCAGCGAGAAGGTGAAGATGGACCCGGCCACGAAAGCGGGCCTGAGCAGCGGCACGGCCACGGTCCAGACCGTGGACCACGCCTTGGCGCCGAGGTCCGAGGACGCATCGAAGAGGCTGTCCGGGATTTGCCGGAACGCGTTGTAGACCGGCACCGCCATGTAGGGGAACCACAGGTAGGCAAGCGTGATGATCAGTGCGGCGGTGCCGTAGCCGGGCCCGGTCAGGCCCAGCGGAGCGAGCAGCCAGTCCAGCGGGCCGCCGGAGGAGAAGGTGATGCGCCAGGAGAAGACCTTCACCAAGTACCCGGCCCACAGCGGGAGCGTGATGCCGATGGCCAGTGCCGCACGCATCTTCGGGGATGCCACCTTGGCCATGTAGAGCCCCAGCGGCAGGGCCAGCGCTGCGCACAGGACGGTGACCGCCAGGGCGATGCCGATGGTCCGCAGTGCAGTCTGCTGGTAGGCGGGGACCGTGATGATTTCGATGAAGTTCTCCAGCGTGAACGCGGGAATGACTTTCGACGTGAAGCTGTCAGTCCGCCAAAAGGCGGTGATGAACAGCAGGATCAGGGACCCGATGTAGAGCACGCCCAGCCAGCCCAGCGGCAGCAGCAGCAGGCCGGTGAGGCGGGCTTTCGGCCGGGCATACAGCATGCGGGAAATGCGGTCGCCCAGGCTGTTCCGGGGCTGCACCGCCGCTGCGGGAGGGGGTGGGGTTTCGTGGATTACTGCCATGGCGCTTTCCGGCGGGATTCCGCCGATTCTCCTCTGGGGCCGGGCTATGAACTGACAAGCCGCAGGGGCGGCTGGGTTGGAAACCGGCGGGCGGCGGCGTCGAACCGCCGCCCGCCGGTGGTCTTGCGGGACGGGCCGCTGTGACTAGCCCTTGACCTCGGTCCAGGCCTTGGTCCATTCCTGGTAGTTGGTGCAGGTCACGTCCGTGCGGCCGTCGACGCACTGCTCAACGGGAGTGGTCCACATCCAGACCTGTTTGTAGTACTCCTCGTCCGTGGCATGGAACGTCTCGCAGTGGGCTGCGTTGGCGTCGGAACCCTCGCAGGCCAGGGCGTTGGCCGGAGCCATGCCGAAGTTCTGCGAGATCTGGGCGTTGACCTCGGCGGAGGAAGCGTAGTCCATCCACTTGTAGGCACAGTTCGGGTTCTTCGCTTCAGCGGCGATCATCCAGGTGTCGGACCAGCCGGTGGCACCTTCCTTGGGCAGCACGGACTCCACCTTGCCCCCGTCGCCCTGGGCAAGGTTCACGATGACCTGCCAGCCGGTGCCCATGTGGGCGGTGCCGGAGGAGATGGAGCTGACGGCCTTCAGCGCGTCGTTCCAGTATTCGCCCACCAGGCCGTTCTGGGTCTTGAGCAGTTCCACGGCGGCGGCCAGCTGGTCCGCGTCCAGTGCGTAGGGGTTGGTGATGCCGAGTTCCGGCTGGGTGGCCATCAGGTACACGGCGGCGTCGGCGATGTAGATGGGGGAGTCGTAGGCCATGGTCTTGCCGGCGTACTCGGTGTCCTCTTCCCACAGCGGAGCCCAGGAATCCGGGGCTTCGGCAACGTGGTCCGTGTTGTACATCAGGACGTTGGCGCCGCGGCCAATCGGAACGCCGTAGCTCTTGCCGTTGAGCGTGTCATACACCTGGCCCTTGAGTCCGTCGACGATGTTGCCGAAGTTGGGGATTAGCTCCGTGTTGATCGGAGCCACGTCGCCGCCGGCGATCAGGCGCAGTGATGCATCGCCGGACGCGGACACCAGGTCGTACTCGCCGCTGCGCATCAGCTGGACCATTTCATCCGAGGTGGCACCGACTTTGCGGTTCACCTGGCACTTGGTCTCTTCCTCGAACGCGCTGACCCAGTCGGCGTCGGGGTTCGTGGAGCCGTCCTCCACGAAGCCTGCCCAGGCAATGATGTTGACCTGGCCTTCGCTTTCGCCGACTTCCGATGCCATGGGCAGGTCCGGGACCTGGATCCCGGTGGTACCGGAGCCGGAGGTGGAGGCATCTCCGCCGCAGCCGGCCAGGACCAGCGAAAGCGAGGCGAGCGCTGCCAGCGGCAGGGCCTTGGTGATCTTCATGGTGAACCTTTCATAGTGGGTGCGGTGCGGGTGGAGCTGGGCCGGCGGAGCGCCGGCCGGGAGGAGAGAAGTGTCAGGAGACGTGGAAGTTGAAGCGCGCGGGCCACTGGAGCTCGACGGCGTCACCTCGGGAAGCGGCGCTGGCCCGGGAATCGTTCTGTTCCTGGACGATCAGCCGGTCCCCGGTTGCGGTGGACGCCACGTAGCGGGTGGTGGGTCCGGTGTAGACGATTTCCTCGATGGTGGCGGGAACGGAGGAGAATCCTTCAGGAGCCGGGGTCCCGGGGGCGGCCAGGTGGATGCGTTCGGGGCGGATGCTCACCAGGGAGTCTGTGCCGGTCAGCTGCCGGGCCAGTTCTCCTTCCACGAGGTTGGTGCTTCCGAGGAAGGTCGCCACGAAACGGGTGGCGGGACGCTCGTAAAGGTCCTCCGGGGTTCCCACCTGCTCGATGTTGCCGTTGTTGAAGACGGCAACCCGGTCCGAGAGCGTCAGCGCCTCTTCCTGGTCATGGGTGACGAAGATGAAGGTGATGCCGACTTCGCGCTGGATCTGTTTCAGCTCAATCTGCATCTGTTCACGCAGCTGCTTGTCCAGGGCGCCCAGCGGTTCGTCCAGCAGCAGGACCTGCGGGCGCAGGATCAGCGCACGGGCCAGGGCGATGCGCTGGCGCTGGCCGCCGGAAAGCTGGGAGGGCAGCCGCCCGGCCACCTGCGGCAGGCGCACCATGTCCAGGGCCTCGGCCACCCGGCGCTCACGTTCGGTCTTCGGCGTCTTGCGGAGTTTTAGTCCGTAGCCAACGTTCTGGGCCACGGTCAGGTGGGGGAAGAGGGCGTAGTCCTGGAAGACCGTGTTGACGTCCCGCTCGAACGGAGCCTTTGAGGTGACGTCGGTGCCGTGCAGCTTGATGGTGCCGCTGGTGACGGGTTCGAAGCCGGCCACCATGCGCAGGACGGTGGTCTTGCCGGAGCCTGACGGCCCCAGCAGGGAGAAGAATTCACCGGAGCGGATGTCCAGGTCCAGGTCCTTGACCGCGGTGAACTCGCCGAAGCTCTTGGTCACGGAGGAGAGGCTGATGGCGTCGCCGGTCCGCGCCGGTTCCTCTGTGGCGGGGGAGAGTGATGCTGTGCTGGCTCGCACGGTGGATCCTTTCACTTCAGCTGGAGGCGCCGAAGCGCGTCAGGGTGTAAAGCTATGAAACCAGATGTTATATGTAATTCACGTCACGTCAGGTAAATTTCTTGTTACGGATGCGTGGCCCGGCATGCCGGCACCGTCGCGCCCGCCAAGCTGGAAAGATCGTGAACATGCCTCGAAATACCGCTCCGCAGAAACGCCTCCTTACCGCTGTCTTCGCTCCGCTGGGCGACGCCGGCAAGGCCAGCCGCGTCGAAGAGCGCATAGTTCAGGGGATTTCGGCCGGTGCGCTGGCGGACGGTGACCGGCTGCCCACCGAAATGGAACTGGCCGCATCGATGGGGGTGGCCACGGTGACGGCCCGCGAGGCGCTGGCCGGCCTGCGCTCCAGGGGGTTGGTGGAAACGCGCCGCGGCCGCGAAGGCGGCACGTTTATTACGCTGCCTTCCGGAGACAGGTCGGTGCTGGTGCGCCGCCGCCTCACCGGCATGAGCCGGGTTGAACTGCGGGACCTGGCCATCCACTACGCAGCAATCGCGGCCACCGCTGCGGAGCTCGCCGCGGACGCTGCAGACCGCGAGGACGTGGAGGCGCTGGCCCAGCTCCTGGACGCCCCCGAGGGCAGCAGCAACCGCGCTGTGGGCGATTTCCTGCTTGAACTCGCCGCACTCAGCCAGTCCGCCCGGCTGACCCGGGAATACGTGCGGCTGCACACCGAGTACGGTTCGCTGCTGGGCCTGGCCCACGCGGATCCCGGGTTCAACTCGGCGATGGTGGGGCTGTGCCGGCAGATCTGCGAGGCAGTGGCCAGCGCCGACGCCTCTGCCGCACGGTCCCTCGTCCGGCAGTATGTCCAGGCCTCGGTTGCCTGGCTGATTGATGAACACACCCGTCTTCACTCCTCCGCCGACCTCACTACGGCAGAGAAACCACCCGCACCCGCCAGGAGGAAAGCATGAGCATTTCCCGCATTGACGCAGCAGGACCGTCCCCGGCAGCAACGCCGGCGGACCTTGGCACGTTCTTCCGGGAACTGCTGGAGATCCTGGAGGAATGGAAACCCCGGCTCGAGGTTCTCTTTCGCGACCCGGCGGCGGCGCCCTCGCGCCGCGAAGTGGACGCCGTCGTCGAGCCCCTGACCATCGCCCTGCTGCAGCGCACCGACTACCCGCTGGCGGGAGGCGGTTTCGTGGCCGCCCACAATGCCCTGGGCGATGCCCCCTGGCATATGGCCTGGTGGCAGGGGCGGAGCAAGGAAGTCCAAGTGCTGTCCTCGGTGGAGAGCATGGGGGAAGCCTATTCCCGGCGTGAGTGGTTCACCGTCCCCGTGGAGACCGGCAACAGCCACATCACCGGCCCGTATGTGGATTTCATCTGCACCGATGAATACACAGTGACCCTGACGTCCCCGCTCACCGTCGGCGGGAACGTGGTGGGCGTGGTGGGTGTGGACGTGTTCGTCGAGTCGCTGGAGGAAGTCCTGCTTCCGGACCTGCGCAGGGTGCACCCCGACGCGTCCCTAGTGAACCGCGTGGGGCGGGTTGTGGTCTCCGCCGATCCCCAGCTGGCGGCCGGACGGCTGCTGGTGGGGGACTGGCGGCAGGCTGCGGAGCCGGCGCGGATGGAACTGCGCGGCCCGGAACACACTGGACGGTTCGCAGCGGTGCACCCCTGTGGAGCGCTTCCGCTCGCGGTCGCCGTCCCGCTCTAGCGCTGCGTTCCCGCCCCGCCGAGAGGCCAGTTACGGCTCTTTTCGGCCGCGAGAAGAGCCGTAAGTGGCCTCTCGACGGTGGAGGGACGGCCTCAGGCCGCGGCGGAGCGGGCCGGGATGTGGAAGAACGGCACGGTGCGGTTAACCATGGGCCCGATCAGCAGCGCGAAGGCCACGGTGCCCAGGCCGACGGCGCCGCCCAGGGCCCAACCAATGGCAAGAACCGTCACTTCGATGCCGGTGCGGACCGCCCACAGCGGCCAGCCGAACCGGGCGTGCAGTCCGGTCATGAGCCCGTCGCGCGGCCCGGGACCCATCCGCGCTCCGATGTATAGCCCGGTGGCGACCGCCAACAGGGTCAGTCCTCCGGCAAACAGCAGGATCTGTCCCCACAGTTCGGCCGGCTCGTCCACCACGGCCAGCCCCACTTCCGCGCTGGGTCCCACCAGGAGCACGTTCAGCACGGTCCCCACGCCGGGCTTCTGCCGCAGCGGGATCCACAGCAGCAGCACCACCAGCCCAATCAGGTTGGTAACCAGCCCGAACGCGATGCCGGTCTGCAGGCTGGTGCCCTGTGCCAGCACGTCCCACGGGGAGACGCCCAGCCCCGCCCGGATCATCATGCCGATGGAGAAGCCATAGAAGAAGAGGCCGGCGAGCAGCTGCAGCACCCGGCGGAGGAAGTTCGCGGACATGAGAACAACCAAACTCCCCTGCGGGCGGGAATCCAAAAGCCCGGTTCCGCCCGGAGACATATTGGGTAACCGGCAGGGGATCCGCTAGGCGCGGAGGCGGATGACGGCGTCGGCCTTTGCCGCGTGTGCTGCTACCAGATCCGCGTTGGCCTGGTCGCTTCCCAGCGCCCAGGCCCGCGCCGCGTCCGGTGCCTTGCCGAAGAGTTCGTGCCGTGCGGCCAGCCGGTCCGTACGCTCGGTGTCCTCCAGCGTTAGGTACCAGACGGCGTCGAGCCGGTCCCGCGCCTGCGGCCAGGCACCGTCCGGAAGCAGCAGGTAGTTGCCCTCGGTGATGACCAGCGGGACCTCCCGCCGGACCGGCAGCGCAGATCCCACCGGTTCTTCCAGCTCGCGCCGGAACTCCGGCGCGTAGACCACCGGTTCATCTGCGGCCCGGAGCCGGCCCAGCAGGGCCGCGTATCCGCCGTCGTCGAACGTGTCCGGCGCGCCCTTCCGGTCCCGCGCAGCCATCGCTTCCAGTACCCGGTTGGCCAGGTGGAAACCATCCATGGGAACTACGACGGCGAGGTCCGGTCCCAGCGCTGCTGCCAGCGCCGCTGCCAGGGTGGATTTGCCGGCGCCTGGCGGGCCGGTGATGCCAAGGATGCGGCGGGAGCCGGCGGCCAGGGCGCGGGCCTGCGCGGTGAGCTCCGCCAGCGAGCGGTCCAGGATCTGCATGCCACCATCTTCGCGCAGCGGGCTGGAATGTTTTGGCGGCAAGGGTGGTTAATGGAGGTGCAACTGAATATGGGGATGATCGGTATCGACGATGTTCGCCGTACCTGGGGAAGCGGGCCGAGGATGCAGGGTTATCTCGCAAACGCCCCCTGTAAACCAATAAGTGCCAAACCTATGCGCACTGACTTCGCTCTCGCCGCCTAGGCCAGAGTGAGTCCGTCAGGCCGGAAACGCTTCCGTTCCGGATCCTGGCGTCGATAAGGAAGCCACTGCCGGACACCGCTGCCGTTCAGGTGTCCGGGACTTGCTGAACGGCTGGGCCCGGATCAGCCACTCGCCTGCGAGATGGCCGGGGCCGAGAAAATCCAGAGCAGGATGCGCCCGGAGAAGCCCAGATACTCCAGCATCGGACGGGGGTTCGATTCCCCCCATCTCCACCCAAGGCCTGTCCGGGACGTGCAGCGTTCCGGACAGGCCTATTTCGGTTCGGGCCCGGCGGAGCCGCCCGAAGACTCCCGCACCACCAGTTCGGGCTGGAACGTGACGTGCCGGTGGCGATGGTCTTCCGCCAGTTCGTCCTCCAGCAGCTCCACCGCCGTGCGACCGATCAGCCGGGCCGGCTGGCGGATGGAGGACAGCGGAACAATCGCGGACGGTGCGAAGTCAATGTCGTCATAACCGACCAGGGCAACGTCCTGCGGCACCCGTAGCCGGTGGTCGAAGACGAAGGCCTGCAGCAGCCCGATCGCGAGCAGGTCATTGGCGGCGAACACCGCGTCCGGCCGGGATGTCTCGGGACGGCGGAGCAGCTCCTCGCCGACCCGCCGGCCCTCCAGTACCGTCAGCGCGGCGGTTTCCACGACGTCGAGGGAGGCTCCGGGTACCGCGTCCACGGCTGTCCGGGCACCGGCCTGCCGGTCGGCTACCTGGTGCAGGGCAGCAGGGCCGCCCACGAAGGTGATGCTCCGAGCGCCACCGTCCAGCAGGTGGGCGACGGCCATGCGTCCGCCTTCGACGTCGTCAACTGCCAGGGAGCAGTACTGCGAGGCGGGAGCCTGCTCATCCACCAGCACCACCGGGGTGCCGCGGGAGCGGAGCCGGTCGATGCGGCTGCGGTCTTGGGAGGACTGCGGGGTAATCAGTACTCCGCGCACCCGCTGCTCCTCGAACAGGTCCAGGTAGACCTCTTCGCGGGCGTGGGAGAGTCCGGAGTTGCCCACGATGACGGCCTGGCCAAGCGTATCCGCGGCGGCTTCCGCTCCCCGGGCGATCTCATTGTAGAAGGGGTTCCCGGTGTCCTGGACCACCAGCCCGATGGTCCGGGAACGGCCGGCCTTGAGCTGGCGGGCAACGTCGTTGCGGACGTATCCCAGGTCCTCGATAACCTTCAGGACCCGGCGGCGGCGGTCCTCGGAAACTACCTCCGGGCGGTTGATGACGTTGGAGACTGTGCCGATCGAGACCCGCGCTTCCCGGGCGACGTCCTTGATGCTGACCGGGAATCTGTCCATTTGCTCTTCACTTCCGTCCGGACGGGGTCCACTCCTCCTGGCACCGTCACCGGCGGGCCGGACCCGCGGGACAGGTTCTTATTGTAAGCAGCATGTCCTTTGGGCACCGGAGCGCCGGGATGGATGTTACAGGGCGGCCCGCACCCGCGGTTCGTAGCGGATCGGCTCGAAGGTGCGCGCCACCAGGCGGCGCAGTTCCTCCAGCCCGCCGGTAACCAGTCCGGCGGAGCGGGCCTGGACCAGCACGTTGCCAATGGCGGTGGCTTCCACCGGCCCGGCGAAGACCGTGCGGCCGGTGCGGTCCGCCGTGAGCTGGCACAGGAGGGTGTTCTGCGAGCCGCCGCCCACCACGTGGACGGTGCGGATGCTGCGTCCGGTGAGGCTTTCCATCTGTTCAATGACGTCCGCGTAGGCGGCTGCCAGTGATTCAAGGATTGAACGGACCATTTCGGCCCGCCCGCGCGGCGGCCGCAGGCCATGTTCCTCGCACCAGGCGGTGACCCTGGCGGGCATGTCCCCCGGGGCGGTGAATCGCTCGTCCTGAACGTCGAACACCGGCACCGGAGCGGTAACGGCCGCAGCCTGGCTGATCAGCTCGGCAAGGTTGCTGGTGCGCTGGGAATCGGTGGTGCCGGGTCCGTCCCAGGTGCGGATCGATTCGGAGAGCAGCCACAGCCCGGACACGTTCTTCAGGTACCGGATGCGCCCGTCCACGCCGCCCTCATTGGTGAAGTTTGCGGCGTGGCTCTCCGGGGTGAGGACCGGGCCGGGCAGCTCCAGGCCAACAAGTGACCAGGTGCCGGAGGAGATAAACGCAGCGTTCTCGTCGGTGAACGGCACTGCCACCACGGCGGACGCGGTGTCATGCGAACCAACGGCGGTGACCGGCACTCCGGCCGGGGCGCCCAGCTCTTCCGCCACACCGGAGAGGAGTCCGCCGATCCGCTCGCCGGGGGCAATGAGCGGAGCGAAGAGGCCTTCCGGGAGCCCAAGGCGGTCCATCAGGCCGGTGTCCCACTGCCGGGTCCGGGCATCCAGCAGTCCGGTGGTGGCCGCGTTGGTCTCCTCGGTGACCTGCCTGCCCGTGAGCCAGTAGGCAATGAGGTCAGGGACCATCAGGGCCCGGTCCGCCATGGCCAGGTCACCGCGTTCCCGGTCCACCGCCAGCTGGAACACCGTATTGAACGGCAGGTGCTGCAGTCCGCTGCGGGAATACAGCTCTTCCGGAGTCACTGCCGCATGCACGGACCGCACCCCGTCAGCGGTGCGTCCGTCCCGGTAGTGGTAGGGCAGGCCCAGCAGCTTGCCGCCGCGCAGCAGCCCGTAGTCCACGGCCCAGGAGTCGACGCCGATGGACCGGACGTCCGGTTCCTCCCGGAACGCCTGGGCCAGCCCGGCGGCCAGCGACCGGTAGAGCTCCGTGATGTTCCAGTGCAGGCCGGGCCCGTTCCCCTCGTGCAGCCGAACCGGCTGGTTGGCGAAACGGGCCACGTGCCGCATCCGGATCCGGCCGCCGGAGATGCCGCCAAGGATGACGCGGCCACTGGTGGCCCCGAGGTCGACGGCCGCTACGGATGCAGCTTGCTCCATGCTCAGTCCTTTCCTGCCGCGCCGCTTAGCGCAGGAACGCGGCGGCGACGCCGGCGTCCACCGGGATGTGCAGGCCGGTGGTGTGGGAGAGGTCAGAGCTGGTCAGGACCGCGGCGGCGTTGGCCACGTTCTCCGGCAGCACCTCGCGCTTGAGCAGGGTGCGCTGGGCGTAGAACTTGCCCAGCTCATCCTCGGGAACACCGTAGACCGCCGCCCGCTTGGCGCCCCAGCCGCCGGCGAAGATGCCGGAGCCTCGGACAACGCCGTCGGGGTTGATGCCGTTAACCTTGATGCCGTGCTCGCCCAGTTCCGCGGCCAGCAGGCGCACCTGGTGGGCCTGGTCTGCCTTGACGGCGGAGTAGGCGATGTTGTTCGGGCCGGCGAAGACGGAGTTCTTTGAGGAGATGTAGAGGATGTCCCCGCCCATCTCCTGGGCGATCATGGCCTTGGCTGCGGCCTTGGCGACCAGGAAGGAGCCCTTGGCCATCACATCGTGCTGCAGGTCCCAGTCCTTTTCAGTGGTTTCCAGCAGCGGCTTTGAGATGGACAGGCCGGCGTTGTTCACCACCAGATCGATTCCGCCGAAGGCCAGTACCGTGGCGTCGATGGCGGCAGCAACCTGTGCGGCATCGGTGACGTCGGCGCGGACACCAATGGCAACGTCGGAGCCGCCCAGCTCGGCGGCCACCTGCTCGGCGGCCTCCAGGTTCAGGTCGGCGATCACCACGCAGGCGCCTTCCGCGGCGAGGCGGGTGGCAATGGCTTTGCCTATGCCCGACGCCGCGCCGGTTACCAGCGCGATGCGGGTGGCGTGGCTGCGGGGCTTGGGCATGCGGGCCAGCTTGGCTTCCTCCAGCGCCCAGTATTCGATGCGGAACTTCTCCGACTCATCGATCGGAGCGTAGCTTGAGATGCCTTCGGCGCCCCGCATGACATTGATGGCGTTGAGATAGAACTCGCCGGCCACGCGGGCGGTCTGCTTGTCCTTGCCCCAGGAGAACATGCCGACGCCGGGAACCAGCACGATCGCCGGGTCGGCTCCGCGCATGGCGGGGGAATCGGCGTCGGCGTGCCGTTCGTAGTAGGCCTGGTAGTCGGCCCGGTATGCCTCGTGCAGCTCCTTCAGGCGGGTGACGCAGTCTTCAACGGGTGCGTCGGCCGGCAGGTCCAGGACCAGCGGCTTCACCTTGGTGCGCAGGAAATGGTCCGGGCAGGAAGTGCCCAGCG
Organism: Arthrobacter sp. IK3; assembly: GCF_051337705.1. Lineage (NCBI taxonomy): Bacteria > Bacillati > Actinomycetota > Actinomycetes > Micrococcales > Micrococcaceae > Arthrobacter > Arthrobacter sp. IK3. The sequence continues at coordinate 240,994 of NZ_JBPPSW010000007.1, forward strand.
CTGCCAGCCGGGGGTGTTCGGCGGCGGCGAGGAAGTCCAGGACGCGTGGGTCGTCCATGTAGTGGCCCACCTGGGGGCGGTCGTGCGAGGCCAGGCCGCGAATCACCGGGGCCAGGGCGGCGGCTTTGGCATGGCGCTCGGCCTCCGGAAGCGCTTCGTAGCCGGCCAGGGCAGGGCCGAACGGTTCAGCCTTGGAGTGTTCGGCGATGTAGGCCTCGGCGGTGTCGATGATCCACCGGGAGTTCGCCTCCGCCTCCTCGCTGGTATCGCCCCAGGCCGTGATGCCGTGGCCGCCCAGGATGGTGCCGACGGCACCGGGGTTGGCTTCCTTGATCGCGGCGATGTCCAGGCCCAGCTGGAAACCGGGACGGCGCCAGGGCACCCAAACCACCTTGTCACCAAAGATCCTGGCGGTCAGTTCCTCGCCGTCCGCCGCTGTTGCGACGGCGATGCCGGAGTCCGGGTGCAGGTGGTCAACGTGGGCTGCATCGACCAGTCCGTGCATGGCGGTATCGATTGACGGCGCTGCACCGCCCTTGCCGTGCAGGCAGTAGTCGAACGCCGCAACCATCTCGTCCTCGTGCTCCACCCCGCGGTAGACGTTCTTCAGCGCCTGGACCCGGTCCAGGCGCAGCACGGCGAGCCCCTTCTCCGTGAGCGTTCCGAGGTCCCCGCCGGATCCCTTAACCCACAGCAGCTCGACGTCCTCACCGGTCACCGGGTCCGCCGCGGTGCCCTTGGCGGAGGTGTTGCCGCCGGCGTAGTTGGTGTTCTTCGGGTCCGAACCGAGCCGGTTGGAACGGGCGATGAGGTCCGCGGCGACGGTCCGTTCGGTCGTCGAATTGCTGGAGTGGGCGTTCATGCGAAGGTCTCCTCGTGGAGTGGATGGAAGTCGGTGGTGGGGGACGGCGCGGAAGGTTTAGGAGCCCCAGGAAGCCTGGGTACCGCCGACGCGCTCCTCTGCGATGCGCTGCTGGTACCCGGACGCTGCGTAGGCGGCCATTGGATTGGCTGGCAGGCCGCGGGATTCGCGCCAGGCCGCCAGCTGCGGGCGGACGTCGGTGTAGAACGCGTCCATCAGCACCTCATGGGCGCCGAGGACGTCCCCTGCAGCCTGCGCAGTAGCGAGTGCTTCGCCGTCGATCAGCAGGGCGCGGGCCGTCATTTCCTGAACATTGAGCACCGAGCGGATCTGCCCGGGGATCTTGTCCTCGATGTTGTGGCACTGGTCAAGCATGAAGGCCACACCGTTGTCCGGTTCGAGTCCGCCGCCGCGCACCACCTCGACCATGATGCGGAAAAGCTGGAACGGGTCTGCGGCGCCGACGATCAGGTCGTCGTCGGCGTAGTTGCGCGAGTTGAAGTCGAAGGACCCAAGCTTGCCCAGGCGCAGCAGCTGCATCACGATGAATTCGATGTTGGTTCCCGGCGCGTGGTGGCCGGTGTCCAGGCAGACCTTCGCCTTGTCGCCCAGCGCGGCAACCTGGGTGTAGGCGGTGCCCCAGTCCGGCACATCGGTGTGGTAGAAAGCCGGTTCGAAGAACTTGTACTCCAGCACCAGGCGCTGTTCCTCACCCAGGTTGGCGTAGATTTCCGCCAGCGACTCGGCCAGGCGGTCCTGGCGTCCGCGCATGTCCTGCTGGCCGGCGTAGTTGGTGCCGTCGGCCAGCCAGATCTTCAGGTCACTCGACCCGGTGGCGTCCATGATCTCCAGGCACTCGAGGTGATGGTCGATCGCTTTGCGGCGCACGCCGGGATCGGCGTGAGTCAGGGAGCCGAACTTGTACTCCTCGTCCTGGAAGGTATTGGAGTTGATGGTGCCCAGCGAGACGCCCTGGTCCGCAGCGTAGCGGGCGAGGGCGGCGTAATCGTCCACCTTGTCCCACGGGATGTGGAGGGCGACGGCGGGGGCCAGCCCGGTGAAGCGGTGGACCTGGGCGGCGTCGGCGATTTTCTCCTGCACCGTCCGCGGCGTTCCCGGCGTCGAGAAAACCTTGAAGCGGGTTCCGGAGTTGCCGAAGGCCCAGGACGGGAGTTCGATGGCCTGGGCGGCCAGCTGGGGGGCGATGTCGTCGAATTCAGGCATGTGCGTCACTTCTCTGTGGTGGCCGGCGGGCGGCACCGCGATTTTTCTGGGGCACCGCATTGAATCGTTTCATCAAAGTATGCCGTCCACGCCGGGAAGGTCAAACGCGCCCGCCGTGTACGTCGTAGAACGTTGCAGTAATGACTTCTTGAAACGTCTCAATTTTTGGGTACTATGAGTCCGGCAGTGCATGAGAGGTCCCTCACAGGAACCGCTCGACCGGCGCCTCCCCGCGGACGTGACCATCCCTGCTGCCGCCACAGGTGCGACGTCCGCCAGGACCCGCCACATTACAAAGGAGTGATGCATGGGCTCTTCCCCCGCCCCGGCCGATCTGCAGGAACTGGTTCAGCTTCCTGCGGAGATTACCGCCACCCGCGGATGCTTCCTGCTGCACATCCGTCCTGAGCGGCTCGCCGAGTACGTCGAGGTCCACCAGCGGGTCTGGCCGGAAATGCTGGATGCGCTGCGCGAGACCGGATGGCGGAACTATTCGCTGTTCCTTCGCCCGGAAGACGGCCTGGTTGTGGGCTACTTCGAGGCGGAGAACGCCGAAGCTACCCAGAAGCTCATGGATGCACATCCGGTCAACACCCGGTGGCAGGCCGAAATGGCCCAGTACTTCACGGAAGGCAGTTCGCCACAGGCGCTGACGCAGTACTTCCACCTCTCCTGATCCCGTTTTATCCGGGGCACGCCCGTGCCCGCTTCACAGCACCTTCTTCACTGTTGCAGAAAGGCTCGCCATGAGCACCACGAAGCTCGGCGGATGGAAAGCAACCATCGCCGTGTCCATGTCCAACTACATCGAGGCCGGTTCGATCATCGCACTGGCCACCAGCCTGTCCCTCTGGCAGGAGTATTTCGGGTTCAGCAACCTTCTGGTCGGCCTGGTGGCGGCGCTGAGCGCCAACGCGTTCGGTGCGGCCATCGGTGCCCTCATCGGCGGACCGCTGGGGGACCGGTACGGCCGGAAGTTCATCTACACCTATGACCTGATCCTCTACATGCTGGGCACCCTGCTGGTCATCTTCGCCGTGGCTCCGTGGATGCTCATCGCCGGTGTCATCCTGACCGGTATCGCCGTCGGCGCCGGTGTGCCCGTGGCCTGGACCTACATCGCCGAGGAAGCTCCGGCGGAACACCGCGCCAAGCACGTGGGCACGGCCCAGCTGGCCTGGTCCCTCGGCCCGGCCCTGGTATTCCTGTTCGCCACCATCGTGGTGCCGCTGGGCCTTACCGGCAGCCGCATCATCTTCGCCCACCTCTTCGTGGTCGCTTTCGTCACCTGGTGGATCCGCCGCGGCCTGTCCGAATCCATCACTTGGAAGAAGTCGGACGAAGAGCGCCGTACTGCCGAGGCCGGTGGAATCAAGCGCCGCAACTACCGTGAACTGCTCACCAACGCCACCAACCTCAAGGCCCTGCTGTTCCTGACCGGTGTCTACGCTCTCTGGAACCTGGTGGCTGGCCAGATGGGCATCTTCATGCCGCGCGTCTACGAGACCGCCGGCGTCGAATCGGCCACGGCGCAGAACCTGCTGCAGGTGCTCCTGTGGACCCTCACCGTGGCAGCCACCTACTTCGGCTTCATGAAGTACGGAGACCGGGTTGACCGCCGCAAGCTCTACGGCGTGGGTGCCGTGCTGGGCATCATCGCCTGGCTGCTGCTGGTCTTCGCGCACGTGACCATGCCCATCCTGATCCTGTTCGCCGCCCTCTGGGGTATCAGTGCAGGCATCGGCGCCCAGGCGTTCTACGCACTCTGGGCAGCCGAGATGTTCCCCACCCGCCTGCGTGCCAGCGCCCAGGGCGTGCTGTTCTTCGTGGCCCGGATCGTCGTCGGCGTGCTCAGCTACTGGTTCCCCACCCTGCTGGCCGAACAAGGCGTGCCATTCGTGGGCATGATCATGATCGGTGCCCTCGTGGCTGCCATGGTGATCGGTGTCCTGTGGGCGCCGAACACCCGCGGCCGGAGCCTGGAAGAGATCGAGGAAGAGCGTTACGGCAGCGCTCCCGGTGCCGCCAAGCAGTCCGTCTAGGCGCACCTCGAACCACGGGCCTCCGTCCCTAACCGGCCTCACGCCGGTCCGGGACGGAGGCCTTTGTGTTCCCGTCAGTGGTCCTGCAGGGGTGATTCCTTCCGTTAAATCCGTGACTTCCCGCGTCCCGGGTAGTTGGATGTGCCCTACGGGTGCTGCCAGGGGTACCGACGCCCCTGTGGCCGGATGACGAGGAGGTTCCATGGGACGGGTCAGCGGCAAGACGGTTTTAATCAGCGGAGGTGCACGGGGAATCGGGGCGGCTGTTGCGCGCCGGCTCTCCGACGAGGGCGCACAGGTAGTCATCGGGGACGTGCTCGACGCCGAGGGGCAGGCCCTGGCGGATTCGCTGGGCTCAGTTGCGGCCTTCGTGCACCTGGATGTCACCAGCCCCGAGGGATGGGCCGGCGCCGTTCGGGAGGCCGAAGGCCGGTTTGGCGGCGTGGACGTACTCGTCAACAACGCCGGCATTGCGAACTTCGGCAGCATCGAGGATTACACGCTGGAGCAGTGGAACTCCATCATCGGCATCAACCTCACCGGGGTTTTCCTGGGCATCAAGGCAGTGGTTGAAACCATGAAGCGCTCCGCTGGCGCCTCCATCATCAACCTGTCCTCCACTGCCGGACTGCAGGGCTACAAGGACCTGCCGGGATACACGGCTGCGAAATACGGAGTCCGGGGCCTGACCAAATCTGTTGCGATAGACCTTGGCCCGTACGGAATCCGGGTCAACTCGGTGCACCCCGGTGCGGTGCGGACGCCGATGACGGACGGACTGGAAGGAGGGCAGGAACATGTGGCGCTGCACCGCATGGGCGAGCCGGAAGAGATCGCCAACCTGGTGCTCTTCCTCGCCAGCGATGAATCGAGCTTCTCCACCGGTGCCGAATTCGTCGCCGACGGCGGAGAGACTGCCGGGCTGGCACGCTACGAGGTGGCGGAGCTGAGCTCGGAGCCTGGACAGGCGCCGTCGTCACCGGTGGGCGGATCCATTCCCGGCCAGCCGCCGGCACCACCGGAACCGCCGATCATGTAGGTCTTGCAAGGCGGATTAGCGGGACAGCCCGGCGTCTTCACGCTCCGGGCTGCCCGTGTTGCCCTTGGGCTCAGTGAAGACGACGTACCGGTAGGCGAAGTAGCGGAAGACGTTGCCCAGCAGCACGCCGATGATATTGCCGGAAACGTTGTCCGCGAACTGGCTCGTGAAACCAAGGAGGTAATGGGAGACAAACAGGCATCCCGTGGCGATGCCCAGCCCCACCAGGTTTGTCAGGGCGAACAGGATAGTCTCCGCCCGCACACTGCGTCCGCGGGTACGCCGGAAGGTCAGGTAGCGGCTGCCCAGCCAGGAGATGGTGGTCGCAACGATGACGGAAACAATTTTCGCCGAAATGGGATTGTCATCAAGGACGGTGGCGACGAGCAGGTTGAACAGGCCGATGTCGACCAGGAACGCGACGGTGCCCACGAAGGAGAAGGAGCCAAGTCGCCGGAGCACCCTCCGCGTCGTCGAAATGCCGTCCATGCTGCTACCAGTTCTTCTTCCGGTCCAGAACGGGCCGAGGCGTATTGTCCTGCAGCCCGGCCGCAAGCCATAGAACCGCGGAACAGGGCTCCGCCTCGATGTTTTCACATGCACCAAAGCCGAACAAAATCGCCGCGCCCCTGCGTTACTGGCCCTGCATGGGCAGCCGGACCGTGAAAGCGGTACCTTCCCCGGCCTCGCTCTGCAGGGTAATGGTTCCGCCATGGGCTTCGACGATGTTCTTGCTGATCACCAAGCCCAGTCCCACACCGGGAATGGCAGCCTTCCGGCTGGTCCCGGAGCGGAAGAACTTAGTGAACACCTCGGCCTGCTCGGCCTGTGTCATGCCAATGCCCGTGTCGGAGATCTCGAAAGTCAGGGTCTGCGGTGTGCTCCAGGCGCGCACGGTGACCTTGCCGCCGTCGGGGGAGTACTTGACTGCGTTCGACAACAGGTTGTCGATGACCTGGCTGATCCGCTGCGGATCCAGGAAGGCGGGAAGCTCGGCCGGGAAGTCGGGGACGAGCTGGACCTTGTTGATCTCGGCCCTGGGCGCGGCGGAGGTCAGGGCGTTGTTGAGCAGTTCGGACAGGTCCGCAGGCACCCGTTCAATGCTGCTCGGCCCCGCGGCAGCGGAGAGCAGGTCGGAGACCAGTTCCAGCAGCTTCTCGGAATTGCGCAGCGCAACGCGCAGCGACGCCGCGACGTACGCGGGAATCTGGTCCTCGTCCTCAAGGGCCAGGTCGAGGTACCCCATGATCGAGGTCAGCGGGGTCCGGAGCTCGTGGGACACGTTGGCCACGAAGTCTTCCTTGGCCGCCACCGCGTTCACGAGTCCCGTCACGTCGCTGAACGCGAGGACGGATCCCTGGAAGTCGCCCTGCCGCTGAACGGACCGCGCGGTCACGGAGAACGCCCGCTGCGCATCGCCGCAGCCGAACCACACCAGCTGGTCCGAGAAGGACTGGCCCAGGACGGTGCGGCGCACCGGTCGCATTTCCGGAGGCAGCGGCGTCGTCCGGTCCGGCCCGTAGATCAGCAGGTCGCATTCGTCAGCTTCCACGGCACCCGGCGGAAGGGCCCGGCGGTTGATGAAGCGCTGGCGTGAATTGGTGAGGATCGCGTTCCCCGCTTCGTCCACCACCGAAACCCCCACTTCCACCGTGTTCAGCACGGTCTGGAGCAGCGATTCCTTGCGGCGGCTTTCTGCGAGGCTTTCCTGCAGGACACGGTCCTTCTCCTGCAGCGCCCGCTGCTTTTCCAGCACCACTGCTTCGGCGCTGGCCCGTGCGGCTTCGGCCTGCTCGGCTGCGCGCAGGGCGGTCACCAGCTCTCGCTCGTAGAGGCGGCGCTCATGGGCGTTGAAGACCACGATGCGGTCCATGGCGGGGCGGGATCCCTCAGCGGGCTGCCGGTTGGCGGAGATCAGGGCGGGCAGCCTTGTGCCGTCCGCGCTGAGGAAATCTACCGCCAGTTCAGCGAAGGACCGGCCGACGCCGAGCTGCGGCAGGGCATGCGTGGAGTACACGATCCGGTCACCGACGGGCAGCAGGGACAGCAGGCTGGTACCGATCAGGTCTTCCCGGGGGCAGCCGATCCAGTTCGCGAACGTGGCGTTCGCTTCCGCGATGCTTCCGTCCTCCAGCGTGACCAGGTAGCCCGAAGGCGAAGTGTGGAAGAGCTCCTCGTAGTCCAGTGCGGCGCCGGACGGGGTCAACCCGGTTCCGGCGGCCGTGTCGCTCACGACTGGTCCCGCGAAAGGTAGGCGAGGATGGCTTCGGCCGTTTCTGCGGGCGCGCTGACATGCGGAAGGTGGCCCGTGGCCCGCAGCTGCACCAGGGTAGCATTGGGCAGCTTGTCGCGGGTATAGGCGCCGATGTGTACGGGTGCCAGCAAGTCGTCGGAGCACTGCAGGACCAGCGTAGGTACGGAGACGTCCTTGAGGCGTCCGCGTACATCGGACCGGAAGGAAACGTCGGCGAAGCCCCGCGCAATCGAGGGGTCCAGACGGCAGAAGCTTCCTTCGAGCTCGTTGTGGAGCTCCGGGCTCTCCGGGTTTCCCATGATCATGGGTGCCATGGCGGCTGCCCACACAAGGTAGTTGGCGTCCAGTGAGTCCAGCAGCTCATCAATGTCCTGGCTGGTGAAGCCTCCGGTATAACCATCTTCCGGACGGTCCATGTAGCTGGGGGAGGAGGCCAGGAGGACCAGGTTCGCGAACCTTTCCGGTGCCTGCGCCACGGCTTCGACGCCCATCATGGCGCTGACGCTGTGCCCAACGAAGGTCACGTCGCGGAGGTCGAGTGCCGAACAGATCTCCAGCACGTCATCCACGTACCCGTCGAGGGAGCCGTACTTGGAAGTGGAATAGGCGTCCTTGTCTGATGCGCCCGCTCCCACGTGGTCGAAGATCACCACGCGGTAGTTCTCCGTGAAATAGGGAAGCACCCGGCGCCACATCCCCTGGTCGCACCCGAATCCGTGCCCAAACATGACCACAGGGCCGGCGCTGTTACCCAAAATCTGGACATTGTTGCGGGCGGAAACGTCAGTCGTCATGGGACGGCGGCCTTTGGTCGTGGGGCGTGGGGTGGTGGTGCTGGAGTGAACTTTACCGCCCTCGCCGCCCCGCGCGGTGAATCCAGTTTTCATGACAGGTGTTTCCCCATCCCGGGCGCTCTGGCCCAGGCCGGAGGGTCACTCGCGGGCGAAGCGCAGTTCCGCGGCCCCGCCGTTGAAGGACGTGGTGCCGATCAGGTGCATCCGGCCGGTCGGTGCCGTGACCGGGAGCAGCCGCCGTCCCGAGCCCAGGGCGACGGGCATATAGGTGACCCAGAGTTCGTCGAGCAGCCCGGCGTCCGCGAACTGTGCGGCCACGTCTCCGCCGCCCACCACCCAGACGTTCCTGTCCCCGGCCAGGGTGCGGGCCTGTTCCAGTATCTGGCCGGGATTCCCCGCTGCGAACCGGACTCCCGTGCCGGGCGGGGCCTGCAGATCACGGCGGGTCAGCACCAGGCAGGGCAGTTCGCCGTAATCCCAGGTGTCCGGCTGTTCGCGGCGGATCCATTCGTAGGTCTGCGAACCCATGATGAGGGCGCCCACCCCCGAGACGAACTGCTCGTAGTGGTCCTGGAAAGCGGCGAAGCCAAAATCCAGCAGCCAGTCAAGGCTGTTGCCTTCGGTGGCGATGAAGCCATCCAGTGACGAAGCGACGTAATAGATGACTTTTGGCATGATCTGAGCCTAGCGGCCGGGGTTGCCCGAAGGTTAGGGCCTGCGCCGTCCCCTCCATCGAGATGGCAGAAACTGCTCATATGGAGCCCCATACGAGCAGTTTCTGCCATCTCGATGGAAGGAAGGGGGCCGAACCGGGCAATTAGATGCATATGCATGTAGTATGGCGGGAACAGCCGTTCTGCGAAGTGGATAAGGAGAGGCATGAGCAACATCGAGACTGCCCCGGTGGAAGTCGAATGCGCCAGTGCCCCCGCTGCCGCCGTCGAAATTCATACACCCAGGGATGTGCCGCTCGGCGGGCCCCGGGCAATGCCGGTCCGCCGCACGCTGCCCCAGCGCAGCCGCAGCCTCATTGGCGCCTGGTGCTTCGTGGACCATTACGGGCCCGACGCCGTCGCCCGCACCGGCGGAATGGTGGTGCCGCCCCACCCGCATACCGGGCTGCAGACCGTGAGCTGGCTCTTTGCCGGCGAAATCGAACACCGTGACAGCACCGGCGCCCACGCCATGGTCCGTCCCGGCGAGCTCAACCTGATGACCGCAGGCCGGGGCATCGCCCACTCCGAGGTCTCCACGCCGCAGACCAGCACCCTGCACGGCGTCCAGCTCTGGCTGGCGCTTCCGGAGGCGTCCCGGCACATCGATCCGCGCTTTGAGCACTACGCCCCCGAACCCGTCGCCGGGCCCGGGTGGGAGGCCCGGGTATTCCTGGGCGAACTCGCGGGATCGTCCTCCCCGGTCCGTACCCATTCGCCGATCGTCGGCGCGGAGATCCTCCTGGAGCCGGGTACCGTCCTGGATCTCGACGCCGATCCCCGGTTTGAGTACGGGCTGCTCGCGGACACCGGCAACCTGCTCTTCCAGGGTGCCGCCGTCGCGCCCGGGGAACTCGCCTATGTGCCGCCCGGGAGCGCCGGCCTGCGGATCGCTGCGCCGGCGGATTCGTCCGTCCGCACAGTGCTGCTCGGCGGCGAGCCGCTGGGCGAAACTATTGTCATGTGGTGGAACTTCATTGGCCGCAGCCACGAGGAGATTGTCCAGTACCGCCGTGACTGGCAGCAGCATCTCGGTGCCGAAACCCATCCCGGAGCGGACGCGGCCAGCCGGTTCAGCGCTGTTCCGGATGATCCGCTGCCGCCGCTGCCTGCACCTGTCCTGCCCAACGCCCGGCTGCGCCCGCGCCGCTGACAAGAAAGGCGACCGAAATGAAGATCCAGTACAACTCCGCAAAGCAGTGCTACGAAGCGATTGACGACGCCGATGGCACGGTTGCCGGGTTCGCCGCCTACCGCGACCGTCCGGGAAGCAGGGCGTTCACGCACACCGAAGTTTCCGAGGCCTATGCGGGCCAGGGCGTGGCCTCCCAGCTGGCGCGTTTCGCCGTCGAAGACGTGCGCGACGCCGGACTCCGGCTGGTCCCGTACTGCCCCTTCATTGCCCGCTGGCTCACGAAGCATCCTGAATACAACGGATTCGTCGACTGGCCCAAGACCACCGAAAACAGGAACGAGGAGTCAGCACGTTGAGTGAGAAGGTCTTTATCGACAAGCAGCACCGTCCGGTCTACCAGGCGATGGCGGCTACCGCAGCGTCCATCCGGAGTGCCGCCGAAGAAGCCGGACTGGGACGCGTTGTCATGGAACTGGTGAACGTGCGCGTTTCCCAGCTCAACGGCTGCGCCTTCTGCCTGGATCTGCATACCCGCCAGTCACTCGAAGCCGGTGAGAGCGAGCAGCGGCTCGCTGTCCTGCCCGCATGGCGGGATACCGCCCTGTTCGATGAGACCGAACGGGCAGCCCTGGGGCTCGCCGAAGCCGTGACGCAGCTGCCCGGCGGCGAGGACCGGGAGGGCATTTACGCCAAGTACCGGGCCCAGCTCAGCCCGGAGCAGTTCTCGGTGCTCAGCTGGGCTGCCATTGCGATCAACGCCTTCAACCGGGTATCCATCATCAGCGGCCATCCGGTCCGGAAGCGCTAGGGCGCTTGGACGCCCGGGGCCGCGGCAGGACGACCTGCCGCGGCCCCGGGCCTCCCACCATTCCTAGAACGGATAGGGAGCAATTTCCGGCCGCATGGTCAGCCACTGGATTTCGGTAAACGCGTCGATGTTGGCGGCCGCGCCGCCGAACCGTGAACCGGTCCCGGAGGCGCCCATTCCTCCGAAGGGGGAATTCGCCTCATCGGACACCGTCTGTTCGTTAATGTGCACCTTGCCCGAAACCACGCGGTCGGCAATCTCCATGGCCAGCCCAACGTCGCCCAGGATTCCCACGGACAGCGCGTACTCCGAGGCGTTGGTCAGTTCGATCGCTTCCTCTATCGAGGAGAAGGCAAGGACGGGGGCTACGGGCCCGAAGATCTCCTGCGTCCAGGCGGGGTTGTCCGGCGTCAACCCGGTCAGCACGGTGGGGGAGTAGAACAGCCCCTCGTAGGTGCCGCCGGCCGCAATCTGCGCGCCGGAGTCCTTCGCGTCGCGCACCAGCCGGTCAATGTTGTCCCGCTGCCGCTCGTCGATGATCGGGCCCAGCGCCACCTGCCCGCTTGCAGGGTCGCCAACCGGCAGGTTCTTCGCCTTGTCCGCCAGGCGTGCCGTGTACTCCTCCACCAGTGATTCGTGGACCAGATGCCGGCCGGTAGTCATGCAGATTTGCCCCTGGTGCAGGAAGGAGCCAAACGCGCCCGCCGACGCGGCGAGGTCAAGGTCCGCACCCGGAAGCACGATGAGGGCGTTGTTGCCGCCGAGCTCCAGGTGGGCACGCTTGAGCAGGCGGCCCGCCGCCTCACCCACCTTCCGGCCTGCCGCCGTCGAGCCGGTGAAGGAAATCACGCGTACTTCCGGTGCTTCCACCAGTGCCTGGCCCACGTCCGCGCCGCCCGGCAGCAGCTGCAGGAGGCCGGCGGGCAGCCCGGCTTCCTCGAAGACCCGCATGATGACGACGCCGCCGGAGACGGTAGTGCGGGGGTCCGGCTTGAGCAGGACGGCGTTGCCAAGTGCCAGGGCCGGGGCTACGGAGCGGATGGAAAGGATCAGCGGAAAGTTGAACGGGGAGATGACCGAAACGACGCCGGCTGGCCGCCGCCGGGCGAAGGACCAGCGGTCCTCATTGCTGGTGAGCACGTCTCCTGCGGGATGGGCCGGCAGCGCTGCGGCATCGAAGCACTCATTGGCCGCTACGTGCGTTTCAAGCCCGGCCTTGGCGTCGATCCCACCGGTTTCACGCATGATCCAGCCCTGAATCTCCTGCGCATGGTCTTCGAAGAACTGACCGGCCCGGCGCAGCACGGCGGCCCGGGCTTCCGGTTTGGTCCGTGCCCATTCCTGCTGGGCGGCCGCGGCCCTGGCGGCGGCGGCAAGGACGTCTTCACGGTTCGCCTGCCCTACGGAGCCAAGGACCGAGCCGGTGGCGGGTTCGAGCACATCCATGGTGCCGCCGGAGCCCGTGGTCCAGGAACCGGTGTGGATTTTGCCGTGCCAATCGGAGGTAGTGAGGAGGGACATTGCTGCTCCTTGTCATGGATATGGCCAGATGCCGGGGAACGTGTTGCGGGTGGCCCCTAGGGTACGCCAGAAGTGATGTCCGTCACGTCACATGACGCTAATTGTGCAGCCGGACTGTGGCCCGCCCGGGCACCGCACTGCTTGGCCCGCATGTGCGTGCCGTGGAATAGTGGCAGGCGAACCCGTAAGCATGCTGACTAATGGAGGTTTCCATGGCAGAACGGCTCGTTGCAGATGTGATCGTCGAAAGGCTGCAGGCCTGGGGCGTCGACCGGATTTTTGGCTACAGCGGGGACGGGATCAACACCGTGCTTGGTGCCCTGCGGCGCTCCGGATCCCCGGAGTTCGTGCAGGCCCGGCATGAGGAAAACGCAGCGTTCATGGCGGTGGGGCACGCAAAGTACACCGGCCGGCCAGGGGTGGTGCTTTCCACTCAGGGCCCCGGGGCCGTCCACCTGCTCAACGGCCTGTATGACGCCAAAATGGACAGCGTGCCCGTGGTAGCAATCATCGGGCAGCAGTCCCGCAGCGTCCTGGGCTCGGCCTACATGCAGGAAATCGACCTGCTTAACCTCACCCGCGACGTCGCGTCGTCCTTCCGCCAGCAGGTCAACAGCCCCGAACAGCTTCCGCTGGTACTTGACCGCGCGTTCAAGGCCGCGCTCGCGGACCGGGCTCCCGCCGTCGTCATCATTCCGCACGACGTTCAGCAGGCGCCCGCCCCGGAACTGGAACAGGAACACGGAATCGTGACCAGTGCGCCGGTATGGAGCCCGCCGAACCTGGTGCCGGCGGACGCAGACCTGGAGGCAGCCGCGGCGGTCATCAACGACGGCGAGCGGGTTGCCTTTCTCGTCGGGCAAGGTGCCCGCGGAGCCTGGCCGCAGGTGCGGGCGCTGGCTGAAAAGACCGGTGCCGGAATCACGACCTCACTGATGGGCAAACCGTACGTGGACGAATCCCATCCGCTGGCTGCCGGAGTGATGGGACATCTGGGCACCAGCGCCAGCGGATATGTGCTGGGGCGGTGCGACACCCTGGTCATCATCGGCTCCAACGATCCGTGGACCGAGTTCTATCCGCCGCCCGGCGCAGCGCGGGCGGTGCAGATCGACGTCGATGCCGCCGCAATCGGCAACCGGTACCCGGTAGAGGTGGCAGTGACCGGCGACGCCGCAGCCGCCTTGGAGGGGCTGCTTCCACTGGTCAGCGAGCGCAGCGGTTGGCGCAGCTCCGTGGAGACAGCAGTGCAGGACTGGAATCAGCTGGCCGCCGAACGTGCAGCGACCCCGGCGAATCCGGTGAACCCGGAACTGGCGGTGCGGGAGCTGGGCAGCCGGCTGCCGGAGAACGCGCAGGTGGCGGTCGACGTCGGAAGCAGCGTGTACTGGTACGCGCGGCAGCTGCGCCTGCCCGCCGGCGTCCCCGCGCATCTGTCCAGCACGCTGGCGAGCATGGGCTGCTCCATTCCTTACGGACTGGCAGCAAAACTGGCTGCCCCGGACAGGCCGGTGGTCGCCCTGTCCGGTGACGGAGCCATGCAGATGGCCGGGCTGTCCGAGCTCATCACCGTCAGCAGGCTCTGGCCCCGCTGGGCCGATCCCCGCTTTGTGCTGATGGTGCTGAACAACCGGGAACTGGCCGAAGTGACGTGGGAACAGCGGGAAATGGAAGGGGACCCGCGGTTTGACCAGAGCCAGGCGCTGCCGGACTTCTCCTACGCGGCGTACGCCGAACTGCTGGGACTGCAGGGCATCCGGGTGGAGGATCCCGCGCAGATCGGCGCGGCGTGGGACGCGGCCCTGGACGCGGACCGCCCGGTACTGATCGAAGTGCTCTCCGATCCGGATATTCCGCTGCTGCCGCCGTTCCCGGCAGGGCGCACCAAGGGGCAGGACATGCTGGATGCGCTGGAGAAGGAAGGGCCGGATATTGCGCATGCCCGTGAGCTGGTAGAGACCTACCTGCGCCAGGAGGAAGGCCTCTCGTCGACCTAGCCCGCCCCTTTAAAACGAGATCACAGAAACTGCCCGTTAGAGCGTTCTAACGGGCAGTTTCTGTGATCTCGATGGGCGAGGAGGGGAAGTAGAGGAGGTCAGGGCCGCACGGGAGAGCCGAGCTCGGCAGGTTCCTCTTCGTTCAGGTACGCCGACTCCGAGTGGGCGGCCATGTCGATGCCGCGGACCTCGTGCTCTTCCGGGACCCGCAGTCCCATTGCCAGGTCCAGTACCTTCGCAATGGCCCAGGTGAGCACAAAGGAGTACACCAGCACGGCAACCGTGGCCACCGCCTGGATCCCTAGCAGGGACCAGCCGCCGCCGTAGAACAGGCCGCTGATGCCGTTCGGTGCGGCAGCGGTGGCGAAGAACCCGATCAGCAGGGTGCCGATCACGCCGCCCACGAGGTGCACGCCCACGACGTCGAGCGAATCGTCGTAACCGAGCCGGAACTTCAGCTCGATCGCCAGGGAGCAGACCAGCCCGGCGATCGCGCCGATGGCCACGGCACCCAGCGGGCTGACCGCGCCGCAGGCCGGAGTGATGGCTACCAGTCCGGAGATCAGCCCGGAGGCTGCCCCCAGGGTCGAGGAGCGTCCCAGCCGCAGCCGTTCCATCAGCGCCCAGCCGAGCAGCCCTGCCGCGGCGGCAACCGCGGTGTTCAGGAAAACGACGGCGGCAGTATGGCCGGCGCTCAGCGCGGACCCGGCGTTGAAGCCGTACCATCCGACCCAGAGCAGGCTCGCGCCGAGGATCACCAGCGGCCGGTTGTGCGGCTGGGTGATGACGTGCGGCCAGCCGCGGCTGCGGCCCAGGACCAGGGCGAGCGCCAGGGCCGCGACGCCGGCGTTCATGTGGACCGCGGTTCCGCCGGCAAAGTCGATGGCGCCCAGGCTGTTGGCGATCCAGCCGCCGGTGACGGTGCCGTCCTCACTGCTGAAGGCAAAGACCCAGTGCGCCACGGGGAAGTAGACCAGAGCGGCCCACAGCCCCGCGAAGACCATCCAGGCGCCGAACTTCATCCGCCCCGCGGCCGCGCCGGCCACCAGCGCCGTGGTGACGCAGGCAAACATCAGCTGGAAGGCCGCGAAAAGCGCAGCCGGCAGGGCCGCGGCCGGATCTTCGGTGAGCAGGCTGTCCAGGCCGAAGAACTCCAGCGGGTTGCCGAGGACACCCAGGGGAGTGAGCGAGTTGCCGAAGGCTGCCGAGTAGCCGAACAGCACCCACAGCACGGCAACGAGGCTGGCGCTGCCGAAGCACATCATCATCATGTTGAGGATTCGGCGGGACCCAACCATGCCGCCGTAGAAGAACGCAATGCCGGGGATCATCAGGCAGACCAGTGCGGCGCTGGCGAGCAGCCAGGCGGTATTTCCAGAGTCCATGGAGCGGCTCCAATCCGGGTGCGTACCGGCCGTGGGGCCGGTGCGGGATCTGTACGTTAAGGAGGCCGAGACTGGTGGGGGGGGGGGGGGGCCCCCCCCCCC